>JAJZIF010000505.1 GCA_021810735.1 Acidobacteriota bacterium | reverse complement strand
CTGTCCATCCACGTTGTTCGACAGAAAAGTTCGATAGCGGTACGAAACGTTGAAACTTGCGCCGAATATCTGTTTTTGATTGTTTGATCCCGTCCGTAATTAAAGCGATTTCTCCGTCAGATGGAATACGGTCCAATCGAATATTGCACCCCACCCACCCTGCACGCCTAGCAGTCGCTTTCAGCGGCGTGCGAGGCTGTACAGCCCAAGATGTGAGCAAGCTGGAGTGAATGGCTGTAAGCGAACTTATTTCCCAGGCTTCGTTTCTCTCGAGCAGACACAGCGTCGGAGTTAAACCCGCATTGATTCGGGAGATAAGGGACGCATATGCGCCATCGACAAGCGACCGACTGGGGCGCTTGCGGAAGGTCTTCAACTCGTACTTATGCCCGCAAACAAGGCATTTGAAATCGGTCGCAATCGTGTTTGGGGCAGATCGGACCAACGAATCCGCATCGCACGCAAGGCAATAACTGTTTGACTGAAACCAGCATTCTGAAATCACTCGGGCGCGCTGAGACGGACTCTTGTAACCGGACGCAACACTCACGTCACAAATCAGTGACATATTTCTACATCCCCAAAATTGAGCCCCGTTCCTGCCACCGTATCAAAGCCGAACGACGCATGACGGAAGAGATATGCTCTTCCCGCCCATAGGGTTCTCAATCAATACCCCACATGATGCAGATACTCGACGGCAACCGCGGCCACAAGGCAGTAGACGCCGAACCAATGCCAGCGTCCGCTCTCCAGCCACTGACTGAGCCACTTCAACGCGACCAGGCCGGCGAGAAACGCGAACAGCATCCCCAATAGGCTCGGCATCATGGCGGAGGCGATCGGCGCAGCCCCGGTGAGATGCTGCGCTTTGACCAGTCTCCATGCTTCGCGGGCGATGGCCGGCGGCGTCAAAATCACAGCCAGGGCGAAGCTGAACTCTTCCGCGCGCGCTTTCGCCACGCCCAGCAACATGCCGGTCGAGATGGTCGCGCCGGAACGTGAAAATCCGCGAAAGGGCAGGCACAAACCCTGGATGGCGCCAATCCAGCCAGCCTGCCGCACGTCGAGACCGGTCGAGTCATCGCGATTGTCTGCCGTGACTGCATCGGAAGCTGACTGTTCCCGGCTGTGGCGCAGGCCCGCGATCAGAATCAAAATTCCAACAGCCGCCAATGCGGGAGCAATCAGGTCGAGCCGCCCAAATAACTGCTCCACCTCCGCATGTTTTCCGTGGAGCACCAGCTTCTCAATCGCTTCGATCAGGCCGTAGCCGATCACGGCGGTCACGAAACTCGCGACAAACAATTGGAGCACGATGGTCTTGAACGTCTCCACGTCGCGGAAGTAAGTCGCGCGCCATTGGGCCCAGAAATAGGCAATCACCGCGAACATGGTGCCCGTGTGGAGCATGACCAGCAGCAGTGTCATCGCTGGCGCGGTCGGGTCCATGCCCATCAGTTTTTCCGCGACCACGACGTGTGCGGAGCTGGAAATTGGGAGCAACTCGGCCAAGCCTTGAATGATGGCCAGAATGATGACGTGCAGCAGGGACATGGTCGATACCTATTCTTTCGCTACTTTGGTGGAAACGCCAAGACGCAACGGCGTGGCATGGATGAATGCATTGCCGATCACAGAGTCCCTCAACCGGCAATCCGCTGGGACGCCGACTCGGGCTGTTCTACTTCTTCGCGAGAATGCTGGCCAGCCAGCCGGTTCCGATAACTGGCTGCAACAAAGTCTAGAAATAACGGATGCGGCTGCAGTGGTTTCGATTTGAATTCCGGATGGAACTGGCAACCAAGAAAAAATGGATGCGTGGGAATCTCCACGATCTCGACATACGTTGCGTCCGGCGTGGTCCCGGTGATGCGCAAACCGGCGCCCGTCAAGATCGCTTCATATTCCCGATTGAACTCGTAGCGATGGCGATGGCGCTCGCTGATTTCCGTTTGTCCGTAGGCGCGTGCGGCCAGCGAATCCGACTGCAACATGCAGGGCCATGCGCCCAGCCGCATCGTGCCGCCCATTTCTTCCACGCCGGTCAACTCCCGCAGCTTGTAGATGATGCGATGCGGCGTTGCCGGATCGAACTCGCTCGAGTTCGCGCCTTCCAGCCCGCACACGTTGCGCGCGTATTCGATGCAGGCGGTTTGCATGCCCAGGCAGATGCCGAAGTATGGAATCTCCTTCTCGCGGGCGTAGCGAATGGCGTTCAGCATTCCTTCAATGCCGCGCTTGCCGAACCCGCCCGGCACCAGGATGCCATCGAAGCCGGTGAACTGGCTTTCATAGCTGCGATCGGCGGCGTCCTTCGATTCCAGGCCCTCGGCCTCTACCCAGGTGACGGACAGCTTCAAATTATGCGCCAGCGCGCCGTGGACCAACGCCTCTTTCAACGATTTATAGCTGTCCTCATACTCGACATATTTGCCGACGATCCCAATGGAGACTTCATCCCTGGGGTTGTAGTAGCGATGCGCCAGTTCGCGCCAGCTCTCCAGATTGGCCTCGCCGGCCTGCAAATGCAGATACTTCAGGACCAGCGCATCCACTTTTTCCTGCGCGAAAACCAGCGGCACCTCGTAGATCGACGGAACATCCTTCGCCGTCACGACAGCCTGCTCTTCGACGTTGCAGAACAGCGCGATCTTCGACTTCATTTCGCGCGAAAGGAAACGGTCCGTGCGGCAGAGAAGAATGTCGGGCTGGATTCCAATGGACAGCAATTCTTTGACGGAGTGCTGCGTGGGCTTGGTCTTCAATTCCTGCGCCGCGGCAATCCACGGGACCAGAGTGACATGCACAAATAATGTGTTCTCGCGGCCCAGTTCCTGCCGCATCTGGCGGATGGCTTCCAGAAATGGAAGCGACTCGATATCGCCGACCGTTCCGCCGATTTCGACCAGCACCACGTCCGTGTCGATCGCCACCTTGCGCATGGCGTTCTTGATTTCGTTGGTCACGTGAGGAATCACCTGGACTGTTTTGCCCAGATAATCGCCGCGCCGCTCTTTGGTGATGATCTGCTCGTAGATCCGTCCAGTGGTCGTGTTGTTGTCGCGCGAGAGGCGCGCGTGGGTGAAACGCTCGTAGTGGCCCAGGTCCAGATCGGTCTCCGCGCCGTCGTCGGTGACAAACACTTCGCCGTGTTGAAACGGCGACATGGTGCCGGGATCGACGTTCAGGTACGGATCGAGCTTCATCAGGTTGACGCGTAGCCCGCGGCTTTCCAGCAGACAGCCGAGTGAGGCGGCAGCCAGTCCTTTTCCAAGGCTGGACACAACTCCACCCGTCACGAAGATGTACTTGGCCGACATGGGTGCGGCTCCTTGAAATGATTTGGGCACTGGATCGTAGGAGGTAGGCACGATCTATTTTCGC
>JAJZIF010000504.1 GCA_021810735.1 Acidobacteriota bacterium | reverse complement strand
TATCTTGGCATTACAGTGGCGTTCCTGCTGGCGCTGGTTGCCGTGGCGATTCGCTTCTCCGGGCCCAGGATCGCCGACCTTGCCGGGCGCGTCTTCGGGATGATCTCAAAAAAATTGGCCCACGCGCTGCAAGAGAAAATTCTCGCCTTCAGCCATGGTCTGGACGCCATCGCCGGCTGGAGCGAACTGCTGCTGGTGCTGTTGTATTCGTTTTTGACGTGGGGCTTCATTGCGCTGGGGTACGTCGTGGTCGTGCATGCGTTCCGGGTGCCGGAACTGGCGACGATTCCCGCAGCGCAGACGGTCGTGCTGATGGCGGCGAGTATGGCCGGCTCGGTGCTGCAATTGCCTGTGGTGGGCGGCGGCTCGCAGTTGGCGATTATCGATGTGCTGCACAAAATTCTTGGAGTGAGTCCGGAGGCGGCCACCGCGTGCGGCCTGACGCTCTACCTGGTCACCTTCCTGACGGTGATTCCCGCTGGACTGGTGTTTGCACGCGTCGAGCATGTGTCGCTCAGAAACGTGGCCCAGGCATCCGAAGTTGAAGAGGAAAGCCTGGAAGAGGCGGGTAGCGGCGGAAACCCGCAGCCAGAAATTGCTTCTTTGCCATAGCGCGGGCAACATCCACATAGAAATCTATGCCTTCGGGAGATGCAGGACCGAATTACGATTCGGTTCCCAGTACAAATCGGGCCGCGACAAACTGCGACTAGAATAGTCCTAGATGTGGAATGAGTTGTATCTCTCATGTATTCAGACACGACAGTACGCAGACCGCCGGTAAAAAACCGCTTTTTTCCCATAGTGTTGGCCCTCGGCTCACTCCTGATACTTGGAGCGCTGGTATGGCAAGCCATAACAACGGAAGGCGTTCCTAACCCTCTCGCATTGGGGCACGGCCCGATCGCCCAAATTCTGGACATTGGCATCCTTGTCTTCCGAGAGGGGCTGGAATGCATCCTCGTGCTTTCAGCGATTACGGCGAGCCTGATGAAGTCGGAAGATGCCTACTGGCGGCCTGTCGCTGGCGGTGTCAGCGTTGCCTTTCTAGCAACGCTGATCACCTGGTTCGTAGCAGTTCGCATCATTGACGACCTTTCGAAAAGCGTCAATGCGCTCTACATCCAGGCGGGCACCGGTCTGCTGGCGATCCTGGTACTTCTCGTCGTGATGAACTGGTTTTTTCACAAGCTGTACTGGACCGGCTGGATATCGCTGCACAACAAGCGCAAGCATGACCTGATCCAGAGTGCGACGGAGGCGAGTACGTCAAGACGCCGCGTGCTGTATGGCATGGCGCTGCTGGGATTCACATCGTTCTATCGCGAAGGGGTGGAAGTCGTGTTGTTCCTCCAGAGCTATCGCCTGAAACTGGGTGGCGAGCCAGTTTTTTATGGAGTGCTGCTCGGCCTTCTGCTTACGGGAGTCGTCGCGGTTATAACGTTCGTGGCCCATCGCAAGCTGCCGTACAAGAAGATGCTGGTGCTCACGGGAATTCTGCTGGGAGCTGTCTTGCTGGTGATGGTGGGTGAGCAGGCGCAGGAGATGCAACTGGCGCATTGGTTGCCCACGACGCAAATTTTCTGGCTTGCGAATATCCTTCCTGGCTGGATGGGATTGTGGTTCTCAATCTTTCCAACGGTAGAGACATTGACGGCTCAGGCGATCGCCGGAGCCATGGTGATCGGGTCGTACTTCGCGGCTCAGCGCCAGGGAAGGCGCTGACCGAGATTGCTTCGTTGCAACCGTGAGATTTGCGCAATTGTTGAGGAGTTGAACAGGGATTTTCATTGCGCGGCGCATTGAGTGACGCCAAACATTGGCAATTGATTCAGGCGGACGAATACTTCTTGCATAGGGCGCGGATCTCGGCGACCAGTTTGGGTACGCCGGTACTTGCGACGGGATCCTCGGCGAGGTTGCTTTCGTATTCGGCGGACATATAGCCCCGGAAACCCGCCTGCGCGAACATCTGCCATATACGATCCATGTCGATGGGTGAGTGGTCGTCAAAATGGTCGCGGATGTGTGTGTTGGTCGCATAGGGGATACAGGCCGCGATTTGAGCATAGGAATCCTGGGTCGCGGTGGGAACGAAATGCGTGATGTCGAGATTGATGCCGGCGTAGGGTGAATTCACGCGATGCATCACTTCCAGGCAGACGTCGGCACTCTGGGACACGCCGGCGTGGTCTTCCAGCCCGAGCATGATGCCTTTCTGCCCGGAATAATCGCAGGCCGCTTTCATGGTTTCGACGACCCAGTCGATGGCCTGCTGCAGGGTGGCACCGGGTGGAAGCTTGCCGGCAAAGATCCTGAGATGGGATGCCCCAAGCCTGTCGGTGACATCGACCCACTTTTTGATTTCATTCAGCGAGTCGGCGCGCTTTGCGGCATCCGCCTGCACCATACTGACGCCGCAGGCGGCTCCGGAAAACAGGACGGCGTTCTTGTACGCCAAGTGCCGAAGACCATCCAGATAGCCCGCGTCAGTGGATTTGAAATAGTACGCGGTCATGTCGACGGAATCGAGGCGAAGCTCCACGGCCTTGCGAATGAAATCTTCCATGGTCATCGGGCCATGGGTAAGTTCAGCGCGATAAGAATATGCACAGCAGCCGGCAAAGAAGCGGGGCAGTTTCGATTCGTAGGAAGTAGCGCCTTGCGGCGCTGCTTCCGCCATCGACGGTCCCAGCAGTTCCGTCCCAACAGTTGCGATGGCTCCCACGCCAACGGTTTTTAGAAATTTTCGGCGGGCCATTTTGCTTTGCATTTTTTGCCTCCTGGGTGTGTTCCCTTCTTAAATTCCTTCCCCGTTCAACTTTCGACGGCTCGTCAACGCCGATATCCGTTTGCATGGGGATTCATGGTTCGCGGAGCAATTTCGAGTGATCCGTGAATATGCTAAAGCATTTTCGTTGTCCCTGTGACGCGGGTATCGTTCCATCCCACCCCAGCTTCGCCAGGATGGCGCGCCCAGGCGGTGCGCTCTCTGTGAAAATACACTAGTGTCGTGAGTCTGAAGTTCATTCAACAATTCGATTCATGGAAGTGATTCGAACAGCAGCACTCAGGGGCTAAAGCCCATCTGTTTCGCGACATTTACGGCACGACTGAAGTCGTGCCCTGATACAAAGCCGAGAACCATTACGACTGAAGTCGTGCTCTGATACAAAGCCGAGAACCATTACGACTGAAGTCGTGCTCTGATACAAGGCCGAAAATCATTTCTTTAACGAATTTAAGACTCAGGACATTAGAACTAGAAGCTGTCTCATAAATCATGTAGCGCAGTGGAACTCGCACCACAGGAGCTAAAGCCCCTTGAAAATGGCAGCTTTTTACGGCACGGCTGAAGGCGTGCCCTGACACGAAACCATTTATGAGACC
>JAJZIF010000503.1:1932-3398 GCA_021810735.1 Acidobacteriota bacterium | reverse complement strand
CGATTCCTCCCTGCAATATGACGACGCACCGGCCATGATTCAGTACTCGGACAGCGTGTATCTGGTCTCGACGCCCGACGTGGCCGCGCTGCGTGATCTTTCCCGGCACATCGAGCATCTGGGCCTCACCGAGGTTCCCGCAGACAAATTGCGCGTCGCCATCAACCGGTCCGCGTCTCAGGACGCGATCGGCCAGGAGCAGATTGAAAAAGTCGTCAAATTTCCGGTTTCGGTCAGCATTCCCAACAATTACGGTGAACTGCTCCGTGCCGTGAACGCCGGAGAGCCGATCTGGCCGCAACGGCGCTCGGAATTTACCTCGCGTTTGACACGATGGGCGCATCAGCTCGCCGGCGAGCATGACGGCCCCTCCGCCTTGAGTCAGCACGCACCCAGAAAACGGTTTTCCTTCTGGAAGACAGAAAAAGTTCAGGAGTAATCACCCATGGCAGCCGATCCCGTCCTTCGTCTGAATACGGCCGCCCGCACAGCAGAACCAGCACCGCGGGCCGCCGCCCCGTTGCCGCTGGACCGTTACCACGAGCTCAAGTCAGCCGTGCATCACGAGCTCATCAAGCGCGCCGACCTCGAGAAGCTGGGCGTACTGCAGGGGCAACGAGGCAACCAGGGCCAATTGATGAGCCTCATCGTGCAGCTCATCGGCGAGCAGGGCGTGCCGCTGAGCGCGGTCGACCGCGACCGCCTGGCGCAGGAGGTTCTGGACGAGGTCTTCGGCCTCGGCCCCCTCGAACCCTTGCTGCAGGACCCCACAGTCAACGACATCCTGGTGAATACCCACAAGATGGTGTACGTGGAACGGCGCGGCGTGCTCGAGCGGACCAACGTCGTCTTCAAGGACAATACCCACCTGATGCACATCATCGACAAGATTGTCTCCGCGGTGGGCCGTCGCGTCGACGAATCCTCTCCCATGGTCGATGCACGCCTCCTCGACGGCTCCCGCGTCAATGTCGTCATTCCTCCGCTGGCGGTCGACGGACCCCTGATTTCCATTCGCCGCTTTCCGAAATCGCCGCTGACAGCCGAAGATCTGCTGCGCTACCGCGCGCTGACGCCCCCCATGCTGGAACTGCTGCAGGGCGCCGTGAAAGCACGCCTCAACATCATCGTGGCCGGAGGCACAGGCGCAGGCAAGACCACCTTGCTCAACGTCCTCTCCGGCTTTATCTCTGCCAAGGAACGCATCGTCACCATTGAAGACTCGGCGGAACTCCAACTGAAGCAGGAGCATGTGGCGCGGCTCGAGTGCCGCCCGCCAAACGTGGAAGGCAAGGGCGCGATCCGCCAGCGTGAGCTGGTCATCAATGCTCTCCGTATGCGGCCAGACCGCGTCGTGCTCGGCGAAATCCGCGGCGAAGAAGCGCTGGACATGCTGCAGGCCATGAACACCGGCCACGACGGCTCCATCACAACACTGCACGCCAACACGCCGCGCGACGCAATCT
>JAJZIF010000503.1:0-1922 GCA_021810735.1 Acidobacteriota bacterium | reverse complement strand
TGTATGATGGGCAGCGTCTCCCTGCCCGACCGCGCCATCCGCAACCAGATCGCATCGGCCGTGCATGTGCTCATCCAGGCGCACCGCCTCAGCGACGGCAGCCGCCGCATCACGCACATCAGCGAGATCACCGGCACCAGCGGCGAGGTCGTGAGCATGCAGGACATCTTCCTCTTCGAAAAACAGGGCCTCGGCCCAAATGGAAAAGTAAGGGGCCGGTTTATCTCGACCGGCATCGTCCCCAAGTTTGCTGAGAAACTCCAGGCAGCCGGAATTCCATTCAACCCCAACCTGATGGAACAGGTGGTCGAGGTATAGCCATGCTGATCGGACTGATATTTGCCGGGATTGCGCTGTTCTGCTTCGTGGTGATTGCCCTGCTCACGCGGCCGACCTCCAAACAGAAAATGATCCACAAGCGGCTGGAGCGGGTTGCGGCTTTCAGCGGCGGAGCACAGCAAGACAAGCAGGAAGCGGACGAGTTACTCAAGCAGCCGCTCGCTGCCGGCAATGTCGCGCGCCTCGACCGCGTACTCGACCGGTTCGACTTCTACCCTCGGCTGGAAAAACTGATCCTTCAGGCGCATCGTCCCATCACACCCGCACGCGTGCTCCTGCAGGCTGCTCTGATCGCCACCGCTTGCGAAATCGCCTCCAGGCTGCTCTTCCCTCATCTCCTCGTCGAAATCGCCGCCCCGCTCGTTGGCGCAACCAGCCCCTTTGTCCTGCTGAACTTTCAGCGCAGCCGGAGAGTCAAGCAGTTCAATGATGCGCTGCCGGATTCCATCGATCTGATGTCCCGCGCCCTCAAGGCAGGACACTCCGTCTCTTCGGCGATTGAAGTGGTAGCCGAGCAGGGCCGTGAACCGGTCTCCTCCGAGTTTCGCGAGGTCTTTCGCGCCCAGAATTTCGGATTGCCCTATCGCGACGCGCTGATTGCCCTCGCCGATCGCGTACCTTCCTCTGATCTGCGCTTTCTGGTGACTGCCATGATGGTGCAGAAAGAAACAGGTGGCAATCTCACGGAAATTCTGGACCGCACCACCCACGTGATTCGCGAGCGCCTCCGCATCTACGGCGAGGTGAAGACCAAGACGGCGCAGGGACGCCTCACCGGCTCCATCCTGGCGGCCCTGCCGATCATCCTCGGCATCCTGATCAACATCATCAACCCCGGCTACGCAAAGCCCCTGGTCAGCAGCGACTTCGGACACAAGCTGCTCATGGCAGGAGTCGGCCTGCTGGCGATCGGCGGCATGCTGATCCAGCGCATTGTAAAGATCGAGGTATAGCACCCGATGAACCTGGTCTACGATTTCGCGCTCGGTTCAACGCTCTTCTGTTTTGCGGCGTTGGCGTTCTACTTCCTTCTGCAAATGAGAACGGCGCGCGCCGGACGCCGGCTGGCCCAGATCACAGAAATGCAGCCGGTCAAGGGACCATCTCTGGTGAAAGTCACGGGCCAGCGTCTGATGAAGGCACTCACCAGCCTGCGCCTTCACCTCGGCATCGCCAGCAACGACAAACTGGCCAAGCGTTTTGCCGCCGCGGGCATGCGAAAGCCAGATGCCGCGGAAATGTATCTCACCGTGCGCATTCTCGCCCCCATTCTCGGCGTGATCGCAGGCACCTTCGTCCACACCAACACGTTTCTCGCCATCGTGGTGCTGGCCGCCGCCGGTTATCTCGGCCCAGACTTATGGCTCGAGCGGCAAATCAAAAGCCGCAGGCACAGGATTCATCGCAGTATGCCCGATGCCGTCGACTTGCTCGTCATCTGCGTGGATGCCGGCCTGGGGCTCGATCAGGCTATGCTCCGCGTCGGCCAGGAACTCGCCGTCAGTCACCCGGAAATCAACCAGGAATTCCTGCAGATCAACCGTGAACAGCGCGCCGGCCGGCCGCGCCTCGAAGCCTGGCAG
>JAJZIF010000502.1 GCA_021810735.1 Acidobacteriota bacterium | reverse complement strand
CAACATGAAATCCCCCTGCGGGAAACTTCATGCATCACAACTCTCTACGGATGTAGCAACCTCGATCCGTGGCGACTCTGGTTCAGACCAATTTTCAAATGCGATTGCCCTGATGCGTTGCCCGCATCTCTGTACCACGTTGGCCATAATATGCACCGCAGAGAGTGCGATCGCGTTGGCCGAGAATTCGGCCCGGTTCGGAACGGCGAGGAATGCTTGAAAGAAACGATTGACGGCCCGTCGCATACTTGTTTACTCTAGGCATGTTGAGAACTAGCCTATGACTCCTAAAGCAAAATCGTCGCCCCAAACCGTTGCGCGCGACCTGTTCCCCGGGGCGCTCGAAATCATGGTGCTGCAAACCCTGCACCGGCAGCCGATGCACGGCTACGCGCTGGTCCAGCATATCCAGCAGCGGTCGCGGGACCTGCTCCAGGTCGAGGAAGGCTCACTCTACCCCGCGCTGCAACGCATGTTGAAGGCTGGCCTGGTCGAGGCGGAATGGAAAATTTCGCCGACCAACCGCCGGGTGCGGACCTACAGCATTACGTCCAAAGGGGCGAAGCATCTGGAACGCGAAGTTTCGCGCTTCGAGCGGATGCTCGAAGGAATTTCGCTGGTGCTGGCCCCGGCCAAGGGTTAGGGGGCAGAAATGAATCCGCTGAAGCGCATGTTTGGACGCCGAAGGATGACGGACGATCTTTCCGAGGAGATGCACCAGCATCTGGAAGAAAAGATCGAGGCGCTGGTCGCGAGTGGAATGCCGCGCGAAGAGGCCATCCACGCCTCGCGCCGCGCCTTCGGTAATGCCACGCTGATTGAGGAGCGCAGCCGCGAGGTGTGGATGTGGCCCTGGATCGAATCCATCTACGCCGACATAAAATTCGCCCTCCGCCAACTCCGCAAATCGCCGGGGTTCACTGCAACTGTAATCGCAACGTTGGCCCTCGGCATTGGAACCGCGACGGCCATGTTTGCGATTGTCTACGCGGTCTTGTTAGAGCCGCTTCCGTTTCGACATTCGAAGCAACTCTACCAGCCCGTTGGGATCGACGCGAAGCCAGGCGAACTCTTCGGCATGCCATATGCCGATATCCAGCAATGGCGCGAGGCAACCCGCAACACTGCCGAAATTGCATTTTCTGGCGGAAGTCTGAGCATTCTTGACACGCCCGAGGGAGCTGAGTTGATCTTGGATGTGGAAAGTAGCTCGAACCTGCTCTCTGTATTAGGAGTGCAACCGATACTTGGGCGCAGTTTTCTTGCGCATGAAGAGGAAAATGGCGACTCCCACGTGGTTCTTCTCAGCTATGCTCTGTGGCGCCGAGCATTCTCAGCAGACCGCAACATACTTGGGAGAACGGTTCATCTGAACGGAGCTACTTACACGGTGATTGGCGTCATGCCGCCACAGTTTCTCTTTCCAGTTTACGAAAATCGGGCCGAAGTCTGGACTCCCCTGAAGCAAAGCAAGTTGTTGCGTGAAAATGTTCACGATTCGTACGGATTTTACGATCCGGTCCTCCGCATCAAGCCGGATTCTTTGCCCGCAACCGTACAGGCCGAATTGTCCAGCGTTCAAGCGCATATTGCGCACGCCAAACAACCCGACGACGAGATTGCCTCGGACGTCCGGCTGATCGGCTTGCATGATTTCTTGGTTGAGGACGCCCGGCCCGCGCTGACCGCCCTGGAGATTGCCGTCATCCTGATCTGGCTGATCGCCTGTTGCAATGTTGCCGGTCTTCTGCTGGCGCGTCTCGCTTCGCGGCGTGCGGAGATTGCCGTGCGCGGCGCATTGGGGGCTGGCAGGCAACGCATCGTTCGTCAGTTTTTAACGGAAAGCCTGTTACTGAGTTGTGCGGGAGCCATGGCTGGACTCGGTGTGGCGATAGCGATGCTGCAACTGTTCCAACGCATGATACTGAAGTCCTTGCCGCTGTCGCAAAATATCCATCTCAACTGGGCTGTGTTCGCTGCGCTCATTGGCTTTACCTTATTCACTGGGTTTGTCTTCGGAGTATTTCCGGCAAGCATCGCTGCCAAAACGGCCATCGAGGAGACCCTGAAGCAAGGAGGCCACAACAGCAGTGGGGATCGCGCCCAGAGCCGTTTACGCAATCTGTTGCTGGTGAGTGAAATTGCGCTGTCTATTGTTTTACTAGTCGGGGCAGGTCTGATGATGCGTACCATGTATGCCTTGCGCCATGTACCGCTCGGCTTTCGGACCGATCATATCGTGCTGACGACTCTTACCATTCCTGACTACATCTATAAAAATCGCAACTTGAATGCCGCAGCATGGGGACTACTGTTGGAACGAGTGCGGCGATTACCGGGCGTGCAGAGAGCCGCTCTCTCCACCATCCTGCCGATTGCACATCCTGTTGACCTTTTGACTCTTGTGTACGCGACAGGCTGGACGAAAGGCAATGTGACCGCCGCCGTGCGCGCCGCCTCGCCAGAACTGATGCATGTTCTAGGAATACAAATGCGGGCTGGACGTTTCTTTACAGCCCAGGATACTGCGGATTCCATGCCCGTCGCCGTTGTCAATCAGGCCTTTGTCGATCGCTATTTGGGCGGCCGTGATGCTTTGGGCGAGCAAATACGGTTCGGCCGCGTTCCCAGCAAGGCCATGATTATTGGCGTTCTGGATGACATACATCAGGATGCTGTCGCAGAGGTCAGCCGGCCGGAATTTTATCTATGCATGAACCAGTTACAGCCAAGTAACTCTTTATATCTTCCGTTAATTGGCCGCTTTATGGAACTGGCAGTCCGCACCCAGACCTCGCCGGATGCGATGATTCCTGAGCTTCGCCATGCCATTCGCCAGGAAAATCCTAATTTAGCCATAGGAGATTTCGTCACCATGAATCAAGCCGTTGAGGATTCCATCGGCAGCCAACGGCTGGCCGCGCGTGTTATCGCTGTTTTTGCCGCTCTGGCGTTGTTAATCTCAGTGGTTGGTCTATACGGGTTATTGAGTTACTCGGTTGCCCAAAGGACACAGGAGATAGGCGTTCGAATGGCACTGGGAGCGGATCGTGTGCAAGTGATGCGGATGGTTTTGCGGCAGGCATTCGCATTGCTATCAATCGGTATTGCTGTCGGCCTCGCGTTGGCCCTATGGAGTAGCCAACTGTTGCACGGTTTCCTCTATGGAACCAAGCAATACGATTTGTGGACCATGGTATTCGTCCCCGCAGTGCTTCTAGCGTTCAGCATCGTTGCGGCGCTCATTCCCGCACGACGGGCTGCGTCCATTGATCCGATGCAGGCGCTGCGGGCGGAATAAAGCCAGTCTCCAGCGGGACTTTGGATGAAAACGAAGTTGGAACAGCTTCGGAGTTTCCTTTCGCGCTACAACTCCAGGCGGGAATTTGGAATCCTTATCT
>JAJZIF010000017.1 GCA_021810735.1 Acidobacteriota bacterium | reverse complement strand
AGACCGTGGCGCGCTTCTTCGTGGCGTCTGTGTATGAGGTTCCGCTTGGCGATAGGTAGTTCACATTCCTGCTGGAGGCTTTTGCGTGCGCAGCGTTAACAATGTCGACAAACATGGATACAATTCAAGCGTGATATCCACCCACGCATGCACTCTCCATGAGCGCGCTCGCTGCTCTCATCCACGCGGCGCCCATCGCACCTTCATCGAATGTCTCAGGCAATGGAGTTCCCCGTTCCACCGCTCCATGCTTTCTCCCGCCTGCCTGCTCGCATGCGCTCTGCTCATCTCCGCGCCCTGCGCCCGCGCGCAATCGTCCGCTGCTCAGCCCGCGCCGCCACAACCGGGCCCAATGCTCGCTCAGGGCATCGAACACAGGCAGACCCTCCATTTCCATCTCGATCTCGTCCGCTCCTCGCAAACTGCCGCCGCGCTCGAGCCCAAAGGCTCACACGGCTTCAGCTTCACGCCCTCTGACTGGCTCGTACGCCGCTCCACCAATGGCTACTATCATCTCGGCGATCTCGACTTGCGCCTCCGCGTCGGCTCCACCGGCCCATGGCAGGACTATTCCACCGCCTTTCATCGTGAGCCCGTCGAGGCTCTGCCCATCCACGGCAACGAACTCGCCTCGGCCGACCTCGCACCCACGCTTCCCGCCAACATTCCGCTCCGCATCGTCCGCACCTGGCGCATTGACGGCAAAAATCTTGCCCTTCATTTCCAAATCACCAACAAATCCTCCCATGCCGTCACCATCGGTGCCCTCGGCATTCCGATGGTCTTCAACAACATCCTCACCGGACGCACGCTCGCCCAGGTCGCCGCCAAATGCAGTTTCGACGATCCTTATATAGGGGACGACGCCGGCTATGTGCAGGTCACGCGCCTCAGTGGTCGCGGTCCTGCGCTCGTCATCATTCCTGAGGGGCGCACGCCGCTGCAGGCATGGAAACCCATCCTCAACCGCCTCGGCCCAGATCACCGGCCGCTCATCTTCAACGACCCCACGCCGCGCAGCATCACCTTCGAGGGCTTCTATGACTGGATGATCTACAGCGGCGCATACCAGCAAAACCAGTGGAAACACGCGCGCCCCTGGAACACCGCCACCACCCTCACGCTCAATCCCGGCGAGTCGCATAGCTTCGGTCTCATCTTCCTGCTCTCGCCCACCATCCAAGGCATCCAGCAGACGCTCATCCGCCACTTCCGCCCTGTCGCCGTCGGCATCCCCGGCTACGTGCTCCCGCAGGACATCCACGCCGAACTCTTCCTCCACTATCAAGAGCCCGTCGCCTCCATCACTGTCAATCCCGCCGGAGCCATCGCCATCACGCCCGAACGAAACACACGCTCCGGCTGGATGAAGTACTCGCTCCAGGGCAATACCTGGGGCCGCGCTCGCGTCACCGTCACCTATCAGGACGGCACCCGCCAGACTGTCAGCTACTTCGTGATGAAACCCGAGCAGCAGGCCGTCGCGGACATGGGCCGCTTCCTCTTCACCAGGCAGTGGTACGTCAACCCGCACGATCCGTTCCACCGCAGCCCGTCTGTCATTTCTTATGACAACCAGGCCCATCGGCAGGTCACGCAGGAAGGCCGCGTCTGGATCGCAGGCCTCAGTGACGAAGCCGGTGCAGGCTCATGGCTCGCCGCCGCCATGAAGGAATACGGCCAGCCCGACAAACACCAGGTCGCTCAGTTCGAGCAGTTCATCGACCACGTCCTATGGGGACACCTGCAATACAGCACCGGCCCCGAAAAATACGGCGTTCGCAAGAGTCTCTTCTACTATCAGCCTGACCAATTCCCCGCCGGCTTCTACAGCGACAAATACAACTGGAAAACCTGGGCCGCGTGGAGCCGGAAGCAATCCGAAGCCGTCAACCGCTCCTATGACTATCCCCATGTCGCCGCCGCCTACTGGTCGATGTACCACCTCGCGCGCGATCATCAGGGCCTCGTCACCAACCACCCATGGCAGTGGTATCTCGATCATGCCTACCAGACCTCCATGGCCATGGTGAAGTACTCGCCGTACCTCGCAAAATTTGGCCAGATGGAAGGCGACGTCTTCCTCCGCATCCTCAAAGACCTCCAGCGCGAAGGCTGGACCACGCAGGCCAACACCCTCAAAGCCGCCATGCGCAAGCGCGCCGACCTCTGGAATCATGAAGCCTTCCCCTTCGGCAGTGAAATGCCGTGGGACTCAACCGGACAGGAAGAGGTCTATGCCTGGACCCGCTATTTCGGCTTCCAGCAAAAAGCCAACCTCACCCTCGATGCGGTTCTCGCCTTCGATCCCTCCATTCCCTCCTGGAGCTACAACGGCAGCGCCACGCATTACTGGGATTTCCTTTTCGCCGGCAAAGTAGAGCGCCTCGAGCGTCAGCTCCACCACTACGGCTCCGGCCTCAACGCCATCCCCGTCCTCGCCGCCTACCGCCAGGACCCCAAAGATCTTTACCTGCTCCGCATTGGCTACGGCGGAGCCATGGGCGAGCTCACTGACATTGACCAGCAGGGCTTCGCATCCTGCGGATTCCACTCCGACCCGGACATGCTCAGCTTCGATCCCTACTCCGGCGACTATGGCCCTGGCTTCTTCGGCTTCGCCCTCGACACCGCCACCTACGTCGCCCACAGCAAGGCCTTCGGATGGCTCGTCTTTGGCGGCAATCTCTCGCAGCAGGCGCACACCATCCACGTCACCCCGCTCGACGCCTTCCGCTCGCGTATTTATCTCGCTCCTTACGGCCTCTGGCTCCGCCTCAACGCGGGCCGCTTCCGTTCCGCCAGTTTCGATCCCAACACCCAGACCGTACACATCACCCTGGGCCCGGCCAACCCATACACGCATCAGGCACTGTTACGAATTTCCCAGCCAGCCACGCTCCCCGGCGTCGGCAGCTTCCATCCCCAGGGGCACTTCGCAAAAATCCGCGGTGCATACGCCATTCCGCTGCACGCAACCGCCACAGAAATCGTTCTCAAGGCCACGCCCGCAAAGCCTTGAAACAACAACCAGACCTAACGTCAGGAGGTCCAATACTATGAGTTGCAAACACGATCTCTCCCGCAGAAGCTTCCTCGGCTCCGCTGCAGCGCTCGGCGGCCTATTCCTGTTCCCGCACGAGCTCCAGGCATTTCAGGACGCCGTCATGGACATCCCTGTCAGCGCCAACGGCACCGGCTACGAAAAAGTCCTCTGGCGCTATCTTGACTTCCCCATGCCCCAGGTCCGCATGCAGGACGGCGTCCTCAAGAATGCCATGGAGATCAACCGCCAGTATCTCCACCTGCTGCCCAATGACCGCCTCGCCCACATGTTCCGCATCACCGCCGGCCTGCCATCCACCGCCGAACCTCTCGGCGGATGGGAAGCTCCGAAAGTCGAACTGCGCGGCCACTTTGCCGGTGGCCACTATCTCTCCGCCTCCGCGCTCATGTATTCCTCCACCGGCGATGAAAAACTCAAGGCCAAGGCCGACGAACTGGTCGCCATGCTCGCCGAGTGCCAGCAGCCTGACGGCTACTTAAGTGCGTTCCCCGTTTCCTTCTTTGATCGCCTCCGCCATTTCCAACGGGTCTGGGCGCCCTTCTACACCTACCACAAAATCATGGCAGGCCATCTCGATATGTACGTCCACGCCGGCAACAAGCAGGCCCTCCACACCTGCGAGCGTATGGCCGACTGGGCCATCAACTACACCAAGCCCATCCCTGAAGATCAATGGCAGCGCATGCTCCTCGTCGAGCAGGGCGGCATGAATGAGGTCTCCTTCAACCTCTACGCCGTCACCGGCAAAAAGAAATACCGCGACCTCGGCTTCCGCTTCGAGCACAAGCTCATCTTCGACTTCCTCGCCAAACGCGAAGACAAGCTAGCCGGCAACCACGCCAATACCAACATCCCCAAGGTCATCGGTGCCGCCCGCGGCTACGAGGTCGCAGACGACAAGCGCTACAAAACCATCGCCGACTTCTTCTGGCATGCCGTTACCACCGATCACACCTACGCCACCGGCGGCACCAGCGACGGCGAATACTGGCACAAGGTCGGCACCCTCGCCCAGCATCTCGGCCCCGCTGCAGAAGAGTGCTGCTGCAGCTACAACATGATGAAGCTCTCCCGTCACCTCTATGGCTGGAGCGGCGATCCCCGCATCTTCGACTACTACGAGCGCCTCATGTTCAATGTCCGCATCGGCACGCAGGACCCCACCGGCATGCTCATGTACTACGTCTCCCTCAAGCCCGGCTACTACAAAACCTTCGGCACTCCCTTTGACTCCTTCTGGTGCTGCACCGGCACCGGCGTCGAAGAATACTCCAAGGTCAACGACTCCATCTACTTCCACGACGCC
Source organism: Acidobacteriota bacterium (assembly GCA_021810735.1). Next base: position 15,289 of record JAJZIF010000017.1, on the reverse strand, counting down.
CAAAATATCTACGTCAATCTCTTCGCCGGATCGCAGGTCCACTGGCCTCGCAAAAACATCACCCTCCTGCAGGCCACCAACTTCCCCGTCGAAGAAGGCACCACCCTCACCGTCCAGGCTGCCAAGCCCACTCGCTTCGGCCTCAAAATCCGCATCCCTTACTGGGCCACCAGCGGAGTCGCCATTCGCGTCAACGGCAAACTCCAGCATGTCAACGCCAACCCCATGACCTACGCCACCCTCAACCGCACTTGGCAAAGCGGCGACAAGGTCGAGGTCAGCCTTCCCATGTCGCTGCACTCTGCTCCGCTGCTCGACGCGCCCGAGGTTCAGGCCGTCATGTACGGCCCCATGGTGCTCGCCGCCTCCATGGGCGACGAAGGCCTCGACGACAAGCTCATCTACGGCCCCAACGGCCCGTTCCCTGCACACGTCAACTACCCCATGCCTGAACTCACCACAGCTTCCGGCGAGGGCAGCGACGCCGTTCGACGCATCTCCCCGCACGACCTGCACTTCGAAACCGTCAACCAACCCACCAAAATGCAGCTCAAACCCCTCTACCAGGTCATGCGCGAGCGCTACACCGCCTATTTCAAAGTCAACAAGACAACCGTGTGATCACACGCTTTTCCCCAATAGGGCATTTTCACTGAAGGTGTAGGGGAGGACAAGGAAGTTGGCGTGGACGTTCCATCCAGGAACGGCCACGACGGATTGATCCAAAACCGCTCATAGCATCAGTGAAAATGCTATAAAAACGCCACGCCGGCAAGCATCCCCTGCTCCTCGGCGTGGCGTCCTTTTTTTTTGAATTGTCTTTGTCTTACTTGTGCTTGATGAACTTCCCCGTCTGTAGTTCGCTCATCGCTGTCCTCAGTTCTTCCGGGGTATTCATCACGATCGGCCCGTACCACGCCACCGGCTCCTCCAGCGGCTTGCCAGAGACCAGCAGGAACCGAATCCCCTCTGGGCCCGCCTGCACCACGATCTCGTCCCCGCGGTCAAACAGTACCAGGTTGTGATTCTTCGCGTCGTACACCGCTGGCGCATTCGGATCATGCGCCTTCTCCGTCAGCACTGCCTGTGGATCGGAGGCATCCCGAAACGTCCCTGCGCCTGCAAACACATACGCAAACGCATTCCGTGTTACCTCCATCTTCAGCCGGCGTTTCTTGTTCGGCGGAACTGACACATCCACGTACTGCGGATCCGCCGCCACGCCTTCCACCGGCCCGCGCTTGCCCCAGAACTCCCCGCTGATAATCCGCACATGCGTGCCGTCGTCCTCGGTCACCTCCGGAATCGCTTCCGAAGGAATGTCCTGGTACCGCGGTTCGGTCATCTTCAGCGACCGGGGCAGATTCGCCCACAGCTGAAACCCATGCATCCTGCCCTGCGCGTCGCCCTTCGGCATTTCCTGGTGCAGAATCCCGCTGCCCGCCGTCATCCACTGCAGGTCGCCGGCTCCCATACGGCCCTTGTTTCCAAGGCTGTCGCCGTGCGCCACTTCCCCCGCAAGCACGTAGGTGATCGTTTCAATTCCGCGATGCGGATGCCACGGAAACCCCGCAATATAGTCCTCCGGCTTGTCCCCGCGAAAATCGTCAAAAAGCAGAAACGGATCGAATTCTTTCGTCTTTCCAAACCCGAAGGCCCGCCGCAGATGCACGCCCGCGCCCTCAATCGTCGGTTTCGCTTCCAGAATTTCTCTTGTCCCACGCAATGACATTGCTCCTCCTCGCTTGCGGCCCTCGCCGCGGTTCAGGCCCGTACGGCCGGGCCTGAACGCTTCTCACCGGCCACTCAGGCACGAATCGCCGAAATATCCAGCTCGATCTTCAAATCATCGCCTACCAGGAAGCCGCCCGTCTCCAGCGCCGCGTTCCACGTCAGGCCAAACTCGCTCCGCTTGATCTTCGTCTTGGCAGAAGCTCCTGCGCGCACATTGCCAAACGGATCCTTCGTCTCCGCCGTCGGCCCATCCACGTCCAGCACCACTTCCTTGGTCGCGCCGTGTATCGTCAAATCGCCCGTCACCTTCAGTTCGCCGTCCGCGGCCACGTCCACCTTCTTGCTCTTAAACGTAATCACCGGGTGCTGCTCCACGTGCAGAAAATCCGCACTCTTCAGGTGCGCGTCCCGCTGGCCGTCGCGCGTGTCAATCGTGCTCGCATCGATCACCGCGTCGATTTTCGTCGCAGCCGGATTCGCAGGATCATACTCAATCGTCCCCTCCACCTTCGTGAAACCCCCACGAACATTGCTGATCATCATGTGCCGAACCACAAACTCCGCGCCCGAGTGCGCCGGATCAATCTTGTACGTTGCCATAAAGCCTCCTGTCCTTTTTCTTGCATCTGGACCGCGCCAGAAAGTATCTTGATATCAAGATAGATGCGGGTCCTGTAAAAAGGATTCCGGAAAGAGCCCAAACGGATGCAGAAAAATCTCCCCACCCCAGATTCCCCCGGTTCCAGCGCCCAGGCGACCGAAGACCTCAGCGGACTCCACCTCTGGCTCATCCTCTGGAAGGCCTACCGCGCCGTCGAGCATCTCGCCTTCCAGAGCATCGCCGGTCTTGGTATCGGCCTCTCCGACTTCGCCGCCCTCGAACTGCTCCTCCACAAAGGACCGCAGCCCGTCAACACCATCGGCAAAAAGATCCTGCTCACCAGCGGCTCCATCACCACCACCATCGACCGCCTCGAAGCCAAAGGCCTCGTCCGCCGCACCCACCTGCCCACCGATCAGCGCGTCCGCCTCGTCCAGCTCACCCCCGAAGGCAAAAAACTCATCTCTTGCGCCTTCTCGCAGCACCGCGAAGACATGGAACAGGCTGCCACCGCGCTCTCCCCCTCTGAGCGCCGTCAGCTCACCCGCCTCCTCAAAAAATACGGCCTCTCCGCTGCCAGCCAGACAGAACCAGTCACAAAGAATTAACCATAGGCGTGGGCCATAGCGTCCGAAGGACGCACGCCCTTCACTGTCAGCTTTTCGAGCGGCACGCCTCCGGCAGCTCAGCATTCGTCCAGCCACCCAGCAACAGCGTCGCGGCGCCGTCAGGCAAGGGAACGAAGTCGAAGCAGCCACATACCGCCCCCCAGACCACCCATCCTACATCTCGAAATGCCCAGTTGCTTTGGTTCCGAGCAGTCCACCTCTTCGGCCGGCGTCTCTGTGGCCTTTCTTTGCGTTATTTGCGGGCTTTGCGGTGAAAAGGTTCTTTTTTGTGGCGAACCCGCCATTGCCTGGACGGCCAGTCCCGCTCAGCCTTCGTCCACTTCTACAAACGAAAGTTCCAGTTCGTTGCCGCCAATCAGTTCCATCTTCTCGCCGGCACACCCCGGGCACGGCTCATCCGAATCTGCTGCCTCGAACTCGTACCCACAGCTCACACAGCGATTCCGCCGCGGACAACTCTGCAGGTCAATCTCCACATGCTCCAGATCGGTGCCCACGCGCACGGCCAGCAGCGCAAATTCCAGCGCCTGCAAATCCACGCCGGACAAAACCCCGACGCGCACGCCAATGCGAGTCAGCCGTGCTCCTGCCAGCCGCGCGGCTTCCGCACGGCCGGCCTCTAGAATCGTGTTGGCTATCCCCGCTTCATGCATGCGCTTACACCGTCACGGCGCATTCGCCGCCCAGAAAGCCCTCGTCCTGCCGGGCAGGGCTTCTATCCACTTTCGCATGAAACGGACAATTCCGGTATGTGATGGCTCTCACCGGCCGCACACGCCGATGAGCGGAACCCCTGGAAACACAGCTTCCCCTGTTTCCGGACCGCCCTATTTCGGCTCCTGTCCTGTGGCCCACTCCCGCCATACCGTCGGATCGGTCAGCATCTTGATATAGACCCCTCCCACAACCGACCTGGCCTGGAATCCAACCTGCTTGCCTGTCACCGTGTCGTACCAGTCGCTCAGCGGCACATGAGACGGCGTTTCGGTGATGTATTTGTAGAGCGGATCGATCAGCGCCTCAAAATCCTTCTGGTTCGTCGCCAGCGTCGCGCTCCAGCTCGTCCAGTCAAACTTCGTATAGGTATGCCGGTCATCCAGCGGAAGTCCGAAGGCATTCTGGTGCTTCAGGTAGAAGCTGACTTCTTCCCGCGCCAGCGAGGGAGGAAACAGATTCAACCCCAGGATCCGGTCCCACACCAGGTTGTACTTCTGGCTCCAGGTATGGGGCATGTCAAACGCCAGCCGCGTATGATCGCCGTCCGCGGCCATCGTCATCCACTTGCCTGCCATCCGCCTCGCGGCGCTCCCATAGCTCTCTGCTACAGACTCCTTGCCCAGCATGTGAGCCAACTGGGCATAGCTCCCGATCGCAATGATCGCCTTGATCGACAAATTCGCGTTATGCGCCAGATGCCCCGCAAAGTCATCCGTGCTCAGCTGATTTTTCGGATCCATCCCAAAGGCGCGCAGATATTCGGCCCATTGCGTCAGCAGCGGCCAGTACTGTTTCGCAAACTCTGCGTTTCCTTCTGCCTTGGCAATCGCGTCAAACAGAATCAGCATGTTGCCGCTCTCTTCGACCGGCATTTGATCCACTTGGCTCTTCTCCGCGCCGCCATACACCTGCCCGTTGGCCAGCGGATAAGTCCCGATATCGTGCGGCGCAAACTTCCACGGCCACCGAGGCATCTCGGCATACTCCATCACCGGCCGCAGCATCGCCTCCAGCAGCTTCGGATTGAAAAACAGAAACAGCGGCGCCGAAGGATACGTCACGTCCACCGTATCCATGCACCCGTTGCTGAAGTTTTCCTTTGAAAACAACAGCGGGTTGCCATTCACATCCCGCACCAGTTTGGTCGCGCCCAGCGTCTGCTGATATGCCAGGATCGCCAGCTTTGCATAGTCCTCTCCGCCAACCTTCACCAGTTCGCTCACTACTGCCTTGTCAAAGGCTGTCGCGCGCGCATTCAGCTCCGGCTCCTGCTGCTCCGCCTGTTCCAGCATCTTCGCAAACGTCATGCCATGCTGATCCCAGTAGTCCGCCAGGCGTGCGTGGAAAAACTCAATCGCCCTGCGGTCGTCGTAGGCCAGCATCAGGCGCCGGGTTGCCGGCGTAGCCGATACCTCTCCCAGGTCGAATCGCACCATCATCACCGGCATGTCGATGCGCACCATCCGCGGCATCGCCAGGTCGTCGCTCGCCGGGAACCCTCCCGTCAGAACAGCCCGGCGAAACGCGTCCACCCCAACCGTTGCTACGGATGCGCCGTCCTGCTTCGGTACCGCAACATCCGCCCAGCCCCAGTCGATCCGTAAATTGTCGCCGGACTTGGCCAGTTCCTGCTGCATGGTTGTGCCCATGTGCATCACAGCCATGTCGCCAACGCGGCTTGTCCCCCACACTACGTGCTCATAGACGTCATTCACCGCGAGTTGCGCACTGGCCGCAAAGTAGATATCCACCTGATGCGGCCGCCCATCCGTGGAGCGCACGCTCCAGCTCAGGTAGCTCAATGGGCGAGACAGCACCGTCAAATCCTGCGGCAGGTCGGGCGTAAAGAAGGTTGCCGTCAGCTCGATCCCCGCGCCTTCAAACTGATAAATCACATGCGTCGGCCAGATCGCCCGCGACACCTGCTTCAACGTCGGCAATCCCGTTCCATTGCCCATGAAACTCCAGCTTTTGCCGTCCACACGCACCACGCCCATCAACCGCTGATTCACCCCCGTCCAGTGATGGGTCGGCCCGCCCGTCAGCCTGTTGTTGAACGACCACACGCTGAAATACGGATCATGCACCACCAGCGGCGTCGCCGGAGTCTTTGCCGTGAGAGGCTGCTGCGCCATGGCCACTCCCGCCATGCCAACGCCAACTAGAAATGCCGCTACCATCCCCGCTGTGAGACGTCTCATCCTCATATTCCCGCTCCAGGCTCCTCTTATCAGCTATCTCTTATCAGTTACCTTTGCAGAGTGACCCTCAGGCTGCTCCAGTCGCTCTTCGTCTGTTAACGATACCGGCTTTGTGCGCTGCACAACCACAATGCGGAGAGCAACCCCGCGTTTATATTCTCCGGCCTGCATCCAGCAGTCTTTATTTTCTTACTGGAAACGTGCTAATGTATTCGATTACAAAACTATAACAGGAATTGCGAATGCTACGATTGTGCTCCTTCGCTCCATCTCTGCATCCGCCGCTCCAAATTCTGCAACTCTGCGCCCAGGATTTCTCTCCAGGTTGATCTTCCTGCCCGGTAGACAAACTCCGGGAACACAGTTTGTCCGCTTCAGCGGGGGGAAAACAAAGTAGCCGTCTGCGCTCCTTGGAGATCAAAAATGCGGGTATCCTCGAGTCGTTTTCTACTCAACCGTAGTGCTACCATCGACAGCGGCATGAAATAAGGCAAATCAACGCACCGAAGGATTATAAAACCGAGGACTGCCGGCATGAATATTAAGGAGGTAGCGCGGATCGCGAAGGTTTCCACCGCCACCGTCTCGCGAACCATCAACGGATCTGACAAAGTCAGCGAAGAGACGGCACTCCGCGTCCGGCGTGCTATTGAGAAGCTCCGCTACTACCCTGACACTAACGCTCGCGCCCTCGGCTCCGGCCGAAGCAACCTCTACGGACTCATCATTTCCGATATCACCAACCCGTTCTTCCCTGAGTTGGTCAAGAGTTTCGAAGACGTCGCTATGCGCCACGGCAAAGAGGTCCTCGTTGCCAATACAAACTACGATCCAGTCCGAGCCGAACATTGCGCTCGCCGCATGCTGCAGAGAAAGGTCGATGGCGTCGCCATCATGACCTCTGAAGTGCACTCCCAGGTGCTTGAGGACTTTCACCAGCAGCGCATTCCTCTTGTCTTCCTCGATACCGCACGCTCCCGCAATAATGTCAGCCGAATCGTCATCGATTACCCCTCAGGCATAGAATCTGCGGTCGAGCATCTTCGTTCCATCGGCCATACTTTCATCGGTTACATCGCAGGTCCCGCCAGGTATCACTCTGCCCGCATCCGCCACAAGGCCTTTGTGAAAAGTATGCAGCAGCGCGGACTTCTCATACCCGACCATTTCGTCCAGAAGGGCGACCACACTATCGGCGGAGGCTACGATGCCATGACCCTCATGCTCGCCGGGCCAGTCTTGCCAAAGGCCGTCATCACGTCCAACGACCTGACTGCCATTGGCGCCCTCCGGGCAATCCGTGACAAAGGACTCCGTGTCCCCGAAGATATCTCCCTGGTTGGCTTCGACGACATTACCTTCAGTTCCTACACGCAGCCGCCACTCACAAGCATTCGCATTCCCAGGAACGAGATCGCCGAAACAGCCTTTCACGCACTCGTCAAAATGCAGAATGACCATAACTTCAACGTTCTTCGCATCCCTACGGAACTGGTCGTACGCCAGTCCACCATGGCCCCTTCCTAGCCTCTTGCGCGCCGAATCCAGGCAGAGGACATGCCCCTCAAGTTTGGGTGCCTCATCGAAAAGTGAGTTCTTCCATCGGATCACGCAGCGGTACTTGGCCTCGCATGATATGCAAGCTCACAATGCCGCCTCGCCAGTGCATAATTTAGAGATAGAATCACTCCACTCTCGTGGATTACCCATGCCCGTTTGTTTCCCCGGTCTCCGCTTTTCCCTGCCGTCTGCAAGGCGGAAAACCTGCTCGTCCATCGCTCTTCTCTGCACCCTTTTCATCCCGCCCGCGCTGATAGCTCAAACCAATTCTGCTGCCGCTGCTCTTCATCGGGCAGACTCTCTCGCAGCCGGCGACCATTTCGAACAGGCGAATCTGCTGCTGTCCTCCCTCGTCCAGCGCGAACCGCACGACGCAGAAGCCTGGCTGAAACTCGGCGAGATTCAAACCCGGCAACGGCTCTATGGCGACGCTATGAAGTCCTTCGAATCCGCGCTCGCCATCTCGCCCGGTTCCAGAGCGGCTCAATCCGGCGAAGTCCACGCCGCAATCAAGGATGCACTCTCGTTCCGCGCCGCCGGCGACCAGAACGGAGCCTTGGCCATCCTTTACCGCGCGCTCAAATCTGTGCCGGACTCACCCGAACTCCTCACCGACTTTGGTATCCAGGCCGACGGAATGCAGATCTATCACAATGCTGATAAGGCCCTGACCAAGGCCCATCGCCTCGACCCCTCCAACCTCAAGACGCTGTACGCGCTGGCGCATGTCGAACTCGATGAGCAAAACATGCCGGCCGCGGAAAAGCACCTGCGCGCCTATCTCCTGAAGCGGCCCAACGACGCAACTGCACATTATGGCTTGGGCCATCTGCTCCGCATGATGTCTCAGTACGACGCTGCTGTCGTGCAGTTGCGCCGCTCCATCGCGCTCCAACCCAACCAGGTCGCTTCCTACTATGAGCTGGGCGTCATCGCTCTCGACCGCCAGCAGAACACCCAGGCCAAAGCCGAGTTCACTCACGTTCTCTCCGTGAACCCTTATCACGGTGGCGCTCTCACCGGAATGGGTATCCTTGCCTTCCGAGGCAAAAACTACCAGGCTGCGGCGAAGTACCTGGGTCAGGCCGTGCTTTATGCACCCAGCTATGTCACTGCACATCGCTACTACGCCATGACGCTGGCCCAGCTCGGCAAAAAATCCCAGGCAGCCAATCAAATGGCCGAAGCCCAGGCCCTCACCGCGAAGCAGGCACAGCTGAGCCATGGCTATACCATCGAGAAATCTTCCGCCACGCAACCTTGAATCCGTCTCGCAACTCTCACGACGAACAGCATAGACATAATCCCTTGCGTAGCGCGCTGCTTCGGTTCACACGCTCGCCTCGCCTCCCGGATAGCGGTTTAAACTGATATCAATCCTGTGATCAAACAGCGGCGCCATGCCGAGGCGGATCCCATGGAATAGTCTTCGATGATGCTCCGCATAAAACTGCTCCGCGTGTCTGAAATGCTTCTCCTTGCAACTCTCTTTGCGGGCAGCATTCCCGCGCGCGCGGTAACCCCCGCACAGCAACCCGCGCCTCCTGCCGATCTTGCCGCCCCCACGCAGCTTCTCTTGCACAAACAGTACGCACAGGCAGTAGCCCTGCTCCGAAAACTCCTTCCCGAACACAAAGACCAGGCCGAGCTTCATGTCATGCTCGCTTACGCCTTGTTTCGCGCAGACAAACCCGCGGAATCCCTTCAGGAATACACTCGCGCCGCGCAACTCCGCCACCCCACCGCCGAAGACCTCAAATGGGTCGCACTCGACTACGTCCTGCTCAACGATTACAAGGACGCCGCGAAATGGATGTACCAGTCTCTCCGCATGAATCCTCATGATGAAATGGCCTGGTACAGCATGGGCCGTATTCTCTACACACAAAATCTCTTCAAGAAAGCCGAAATCTGCTTCGAACAGGCCCTCAAGCTAAAACCCCATTCCGTCGACGCGGAAAACAACCTCGGCCTCACCTATGAGGCGCTCTTCAAATGGAATGACGCCATTGCAGCCTACAAACAGGCCATCGCCTGGCAGCAGAACTCAACCCATCCCAGCGAAGAACCGCTGCTCAACCTTGGCATCATCTATCTGGACCAGAATCATCTCACCAGGGCCCTGCCGCTGCTCAAGCAGGCAGCAACCATAGACCCTCGCAGCCAGCGCATCCTGACTCAACTCGCCCGGGCGAACTACCGCCTCGGCAACTTCGCCGACGCGGAAGCCGAACTCCGAACTGCGCTCAAGAAGGCTCCGAAAGATGCAGCTCTCCACTTTCAGCTCGGACGTGTTCTCAGCAAGGAAGGCAAGACCAGTCAGGCAAAAGCCGAGTTCGCCAGGGTTGCGGCACTGGACGGAACCCACTCCGACAACCCGTGAAGCATTTCTCCTCAAGATAGAGTGGAGAACAAAGCACCCGGCATGGCCATTCCAACAACAAACGGCCGCATCGAATCCACCACACCCGTCACAACTTATCTATTGAGAAAAACCGCCGCCCCCTCAAGCGCAAGAGCCGTGAAAGCCCAGATCGGCCCTACTGCTTGGGTTGCTTGCCGCTCGCAGCGCTCGCATTCGTCTGGTTCAGCTTGAGGAAATCCTGCGCGCTCTTCGCGCTGGCCTGAGTGCTCTCCTCTTGCAGCTTCTGGAATTTCAACACGGCTGCCCTCGCCTCTGGAATCTTGCCCAGGTGCCGGTACGCTTGTGACAACTGATACCAGGAGCGCTGCGCAATCGGCCCCGCAACATGCGTAGCCAGTTGGAACTGCACCGCCGCCTCTCCATATTTGCCTTCCGACGCAAACGCCCGCCCCAGGTAGTAATTCGCCTGCGTCGGCACCTGGTAAATCTTCACCACGTGCTCCAGCAGCGGAATCGCCGCCGCGGGTTGCCCGTTCTCCACTTCCGAGCTTGCCAGGTTATACATCGCAATCGGATTTCCCGGGCTCAGTTGCAGTTGTTTTTGAAACGCCACCACCGCGTCGCTGTTGTCATCCAGCGCCCGGTACTGCCATCCCAGCCCTTCCCACAGATCAGGCCGGTTTGGCGCCAGCTTGAGTGCCAGCTTGTATTCCTTCACCGCGTGCTGGTGGTCGCGCGCATCGTTGTCAATCACCGCGCTCAGCTGATGAATCCTCCATGAGGAAGGATCCAGCTCATACAGCTTCTTATAACTTTGCTTTGCCACGGCCAGGTGCGCCTGCACCTGGTAATCCAGAACATTCTCATCCTTGGGGTTCAGCTCGTTCGCCTTGTCCAGTGGACCCACCGCGAGCTCAGGATGTCCCATATTCAGCTCCACGATCCCCAGCCACATATACGCCTGCTCATCTTTGGGGTTGTCGTGGATTGCCAGCTTCAGATCCCGCACTGCATCTTCATTGTGGCTCGCCTGATATTCCGCGATCCCCAGAAACAAATGCGCGCCCGGCGACGACGGATCGAGTTGCAGGCTCTTCTGAATTGCCGCAATCGCCTGGGGCACCTTGCCCTCCCGTAATTGCGCCAGCCCCATGTCCAACCATCCCGGTGCAAGCCCTGGATCCAGCTCCGTCACCTTGTGAAATGCTGCTTCGGCACCCGGAACATTCCCCGCCTGCATCGCCTCTGCTCCACGACGAAACCATCCTTGCACCAGCGCCGAGTTGGCATCCTGGCAATACCCTGTCGCGCTGATGCCTGCCAGCAGCAGCAATCCAGCGATCCCGCATCTTCTTAACCGCATAATCGTGGCCTTAGCCTAGAAACGATAGCCAGGAAAGTCAACCATGCTTCTCCGGCTCTCGGGAATGAAAAGGGGGAACCTGCCACGAGACAGGCTCCCCCGCAAAGAAACGGCAACCGTACCTAGAAGGTGATATTCCCAGAGGCCTGGATGGCCCTTGGTGCATTCGCCTGGTACGTTGGTATCCCGAAGAAAAAGTCCGCGGGATTAGTATCCGGAGATCCAAATATGTGCCGGTTGAAAGCGTTCAGGATGTCGAACTTCAACTCAAAGGTCAAATGGTGCGCAATGGGCGTGTCTTTGACCAGGCTGAAGTCTTCATCCATCCATGCTGGCATCCTCTCCCCGGTCACACGAGGAGTATCTCCAAGCGTGTAGGGAACGTTCTGCGTGGTTGCATCCACCGCCGCCACCTGATCGTGGAAGGCAGGCGTTGCCGATCCATTCAGATACGCTGCCGAACCATTGGTATCCGAACCGTTAAAGAAGCTGTTGGTTTGCGGATTGGACCCTCCGGCCGTGTTGAACGGATTGATGCTCTTCCATCCCCGCCGGTAAACAGGGCTCTTGACGTTGACTCCCGGGATATAGTCATACCGCGTTGCGTTTTCCCAGCCCGGTATGCCGACCGTACAGCAAAACGCCGTTGGCTCACCATTCTGGTAACGCTGAATGCCTCCAATCTGCCACCCTCCCAACATGTAACTCAGAGGTCCATGATTGAAGTATTTCTGCCCCTTGCCTGCCGGCAGTGCATATACATAACTCAGCACCAGCGTATTCGGAATGTCTTGAATGCTGATCGCCTTCTCCTGGTGCAGGTTGTCAGGATTCTGCACCTGCGGCTGGCCAGGATTCGTGTTCGGAAGCGCACTGTCGGAGTCGTTGATGTTCTTCGACCACGTGTACGACGCCTGCAGTGTCAGATCCTTGAAGTGTCCCTGCAGAGATACCAGCATCGCTTCATAAGTGGAGTGACCCGTGTTTTCCAGGCAGCACCCGGAGTCGATGAAGTCATACTGCGGGAACGGACGCAGCGCTTGCTGAATTTGTACCCCGTTGCCCCACAGATTGAAATATCCGGGGAAAGGTACGGAAACGCCGTAAGGATTGTTTTGCAGACCATCCCCAAGTTCCTTACCTAGCGCAAGGTCCTTGTACGGAATGTTGTTGATGTTCTGGTTGTTGGCTTGCAGGTTCTGCGCGCCGCTGCCAATGTAGCCGACGCTCAGGATCAGGTTCTTCACCACCTGCTGCTGCACGTTCAAATCCCAGTTATAGACTTCGGCTGGCCGGGCTGCTCTCTTCTCGATATAGGATCCAGGCACAAACGTTCCGTTGTACATGCCGGGATCGAGGTTTGGCGGCGCCTTGAATGCCGGGTATCCGTTGTCGATCTGGAACGATGGATCGAATCCGTTCTTCGAAGGGAATACCGGGTTCGCCTTATATCCGGAATCCATCGCGCTGCCGAAGTCGTCGTACTGCAGCGGCCCGTAAAGAATCCCGAAGCCTCCGCGAACCACCGTCTTATCGTTCATGGCCGGCGGCGTCCACGCAAACCCTAAACGAGGCGCCACGTCTTTGTGGTACGTATCCGCCCAGCGCGTATTGCAGCCGCTGCACGTCGTACCGAACACCAGCGCACCGGGTACACCGTACTCCGGATCGATCGCCGTCCGGCTGAAGTTGGAGGTGAAGTTGTTCGCTTCCTTACGCGGAACATCCACGCTGTAGTTCACGCCCAGGTTCAGCGTCAGGTGCTGCGTCACATTCCAGTTGTCCTGGATGTAACCGGAGAAGTACCAGGAAATCCAGCGCGACTGGTGCGCATACACCACCTGTGCGCCGCCGCAGGCATCGCCCAGAAGTTCGCTGGCCAGGCCGTTTCCGTTTTGCGCAGAACCCAGATAGGCCGAGGTCTGATTCCCGCAGAAATTAATGCTCGGCGAGTTGCCGACAATCGGAGAGTACTGCTGATAACGATCATCCGTACCGATCGTGATGCTGTGGCTGCCCTTCTGCCACATCACGTTATCGACCAGGCGCAGACCGTTATCGATATTATCCCCATAGTTCGGCATGCCTTCCTGATCCGTCAGTCCGTTCGTGATAATCGGGAAGTTGTTGGAATTCGCGTTGCCGATACCCGCCTGCTGCAGGTAATTGATGCCGTTGGCAATCGGAACCGCATAGTTCTTGCTGTTCGACCGGTTTGAACCAATCGTAAAGTCGTTCAGCAGGTTGGGAGTAATGGTGTAATCCCATCCAAACCGCCAGAAGTGCGTCTCAAAGTCCTGCGCCCACGTGTTCGGATCAATCGGGTACGGTAGGATTTGCGGCGTACCCGCGATTCGGTTGTTGTCGCGCGAGGTATAGGAACTCCAGATGTGGCTCTTGCCCACAGTGCCGTCGATGCGCAGCGTCATCGTCGTGTTCGTGATCGGTGACGTCGCCGCAAACGTGTAGTTGTTAAACACGCCACTGTTGGTCGGCGCGGGGAAGTAGCTGAGAAGCTTCTTCGAGGCAGGTGAGAAATCCTGCGTTGGAATCTTGTTGCCCGGGAACGGATCGCGGCACTCGATCCCGTTCACCACTCGCGTCGTCGAGGGATCGAAGATCTGGCCTTGATACACCGGGCCGCCTGTACATGGATTCGTACCCACCACCTTGCTGGTGTTAAACAGTGCGGGGTTGGAGAAGTCGCCCGAAAGCTCCTGCGGCGTAGGCACGGTTGTTGTTGCGGTCGTGCCCAGAGCATATTTCAGCTGTTCCCACGAGAAGAAGAAGAACAACCGGTTACGCCCGTTGTACACATGCGGAATCGTGACGGGCCCGCCGAGCGTGACACCATAATCGTTCTTGTGGTCTGCAGGCGTTGCGTAAATCTTGCGGCACGCCGGCGTATCGTTCGCGCCCACGCAGTTCTGCGCCCTATACCCGTTGTTGAACCAGAGATTCGCGTCGAGTGCCGCGTTGCGCAGGATCTCGTAGACCATGCCGTGGTACTTGTTCGTGCCGCTCTTGGTAACAAAGTTTTCCACACCGCCCGTCGTGCGGTTGAATTCCGCCGGCGGCACCGCATCCGTCACCGTCAGTTCGCGAAGAGCATCCACAGAAGGCGCTTCCTCGTCAAACGACGATCCATTTTCGCTGCGCTGCTGGTCAATACCATCCAGGAACACTTCGGCGCCGAAGTTCTGGCCACCGGCCAGCTTGCTGAAAAACACGCCGTTGCTGTTGTTGTTGCTGGTTCCGGGCCCGGTGTTGCCGGGAAGCAGGAATACAAATGCCTCCGGCGACCGCAGCGCGCCCACACCGCCCAGGGTCAGCGGCAGCTTCAGGTACTGCTGCTGCGTAATCGAACCCGTAATGTCTGACGTCTGGGTCTGCAGGCTCAGTGCCCCTGCGTTCACCGTAATACTCTGCGTCGCGGAACCGATTTTCAGCGTGACATTGGCCGGCGTCGTTTCCTGCAGGTTCACGCGAACTGCCTTGACCTGAGCGCTTTCAAAACCCGGCGCGCTCACCGTAAGGTCATACTCACCAACCTGCAACTGCAAAAAGCGGTATTCACCCTTTGAATTGGTGACCGCATGATACGTAAATCCGGTTTGTTCTCCCACCAGCGTGACAGCGGCCTTTGGAATCACCGCGCCTGTCGGATCTGTCACAGTTCCGGTAATACTTCCGTAAACTCTTTGCGCTCTTGCGTGAGGAACTCCAAGGACCAGAAATAGTCCCAGTAGCGCAAAGCCTAGATAGGCCTTCGCGAGCCTTGACCTCATGATTTGCCTCCACAACGTTTCCCTGATAACGACTCAACAGTCCAAAACATGCTCGCCCGCTTCTCATCTTCATGGAATCGGGCTTCTTTCTATTTCGCTTTCCGTGACTTATCTGGAAAGCGTTTTCGTACCGATCTACTCAGCGCCCGCTCCTTAAAGTTCTGCGGGGGCTTTTTCAATGTCTGACGAAGTGATGCATGCCGGCATCCGCTGTAACGGATTACATCCAACCTTGTAACGAACGCCGAACAAAATTACAGCATCGCGTACAATTTCATGTCAATAGGATTTTCACTGATTTACCTGTGGAATTCTGGGCGGCCCCATACAA
>JAJZIF010000501.1 GCA_021810735.1 Acidobacteriota bacterium | reverse complement strand
CAGAGCCTGGTGGAGGTAGGGCAGGGCAAGCAGGACGGCGCTGCCATTTCCTCCGGCCCCTACCACCGCAATTTTGATATTGGAATTGTGGCGGAGCCGGAATGCGAGTGTATGTGTGTCGGACATAGATGGCCTCAGTGCAGAAGATCTACGAGGGTTTGTTTTGCTGGGACCAGCATTTCGAGCGGATAGCTGTTATTGTTGTCCGCCAGGGTCTTCCACAAGGCAACAATTCCGCCCTTGAAGCGCGTCAACAGAGGCGTGTTGGGGTGGCTAAATCTGCTGTCGAAAAAGCCATCTTCCCAGCCACGGATGGCGGAAACGGAAAGCGTTCTGGGATGCTTCATTGAACCGAGGCAAACTCCACCATGCGCATACACATTCCAGTACGGAGCGACCATCAAGGGTGTATTGGCGGTGGGGCGCTTGTCGGTTGCCAGGGCGCGCACGGTCAATCCAGATCGATCGACCAGAAACACCAATGGCGGGTGGGCAATGGGCCTGCCGTGGAGCGACTCTACGGATTCTTCGTCCGAGCGTTGGGCGGTCTCAAAGTACAGCGGACGCCGGCAGGCGGGCAACCACCAAAGCAAGACGTCGTCGGTCGAAGCTAGGACGTTTCCCGGCATGATTTCGACGGCCGTTTTGCGTCCCGCAAGCGATCGTGCCAGTGAGCGCACGAAGCGGCGGTCCATAGGCCGCGCCACGCCGAGACGCGGCTGGGAGCCGGACGTCTCGGGCGGTTGCACGGAATGTACCGTGATGAATGGGGCCTCGTTGTTCCTGGCCCGGTAAATCAGGACAGCGGTTTCAAGGGAGTAATGCAGTTCATTGGATGTCACGGAAAGATTCATGGAGTTGGCTCGCTGAGAGAGTTCTCTAAAACGCCGTGCAGGGTCGATAGATACCGCAGAAAGGCGAGGTAGGAATCGAGTGCCTGAATGGCGCGCGGAAAGTCTTTCGGACGTTTCACGCTCAGGGGTCTTTCGAACAGTGTCTCATCGACCTCTGACTGGTACGCATATTGGCTGAATTCATCGAAAGCGGCAAAGACACTGTCGCCGGACTGAAACGCCAAAACGCAGTAGGGAAGCTGAGTCACATCGTCGTTGCTTTCCGGGTCTACTTTCAGATGAGCAAATTCCGGTCTTCGAGAAATCCGCCACATCTCGAGAACGGGGCCGATCACGCGAGACGCCGGGCCGTCCTGATGTTTTTCAAGCAGACGGACATCGGACGTTATCTTCCCACGTCCAGGAGACTGCACTGCGGTTTTCAGGCAGGCTGGGACGCATCGATCGGGATTGAAAGTCGCAAGCTCGTTGTTCGCTTCCGCTTCTTGCAGTTCTTCTTCCGACTGTTCCAGCAGGTATTCATAATGGCGGACCGAATCGAAGTAGTCGAAAAGCAGGCCTCCGCGGGACAAGGCCCGACACAGCACTCTGTACCATGCGGCGGCAAGGCCGGGATGAATCTCTTCGAGTTTTGCGGCCTGATCTCCGACAACCAGCGCGGCGCAGTTGGAGATTCCCAGGGTGAGCATAAACTCGTCTGCATTGTCCTCGTAGACCTTCCAGAGATGCAGCCAGACATTGATCGCGGATTCGATGAAGTCGATCTGCTGTGCCTCGGCATGGGCCAGCAACGCCAGCTCAAGAAATCCGGAAGGATTCTTCCCGGATTTGGCCCAGAGTTCCGGAGATCCGAGCCCGGAATCCACGCACTGCGCGGCCAGTTCCGCCATGCCGTCCAGATTGGAGACGAGGCGGTAGTCGTACTGGGTCCCATCGAGAGAAGGGACCGAGAGCGACGGGCCTGGAGCGAGGATCAGACGAGAGGTGGTTGCATGTCGGGCAGCACAGGCAGACCTCCGCTGCGTCCGTCGTCCGGATATTTGCTGGAGGAGTCCTGAATGGCTGCGACCAGAATCTGTGCGGACTGCACTCTTTGTTTGCATTGAAGGGACTCTCGAAATAAGACATTGGCAGGGAAGGCCGGCTGGCCGGGGAGATTGCGTATCTCCGCAGCCAGCGAGTTTCCGTGTTGTGAACGGCGGGCAGCCATGGGAATCAACCCTTAGTGCCGATCGAATCGGAGAATGACCAGACCTGGGCGTCATTCTCAATCACAGGGCCTTTCATCGTGGCCGTCGTGATCTCCGGGTTCGATGCGGACAGGATACGGATGACCGTTTCCAGGTCCGCGCCTGGCATGGGGTCGGGAAGCAGTTGCAACCCGACCTTGAATTTACGCTGCAATGGTGTCGCTTTGAGTTTCGGCATGTTCAGCATTCACCTCCGCAAGGATCTCGTCCTCGGTGCTCTGGCAGGACGGAAAGAGAGAGTCGGCAGGCACTGTGTTCGCAGCTACAGTAGCGGCCGGGGTTGATTCGGAAGCAGCCTCTGCCGGTGCAGGCGCGGGGGCGCGTTCCGGTTGTGCGATTGCAGCTTCCGCAGCACGCGCATCGCCTTCTGACGGAGCGTCAAACAAGCTGGGCGCCTTTGTCGGCTCCGGCTTCGGTGGCTCCGGCGCTTTCGCAGGTGTGGCAGCTTTCCCACTCGGGGCGACCTTCTTCTTGGCCTCATCCGCCTTCTTCTTGGCTTCGTCCTTGGCAGCTTGAAGCGCGGCTTCCATGTTGGCCTTGGCTTGGTCGACAGATTCCTGCAGCGACAGGAATGTGGTCGCATGGGATGACAATGCTTCGGCGAGGCCTGCATCCAGGTCTTCCGCGGTCGCAGGATCCAGCTTGAGCGGTTCCAGGATGGCTTTGTCGATGTCCTTGTCGCCATCGATTTGCGTGGGCACAACGGTGACACAGATCAGATTGCTCTTTGGCAGTCTGGCAATGGTCACCGTCAGTGCTCGTTTTTCGAGAATAGGTTCAAGTTCTTTGAACATACGGTATGTTCCTCGTTTGGGTGTTGGGTTGTGGAGATATACGGCAGGGGGGAAGGGGCGACGTCCAGATTCGCTGTTAGCCGATCGCGGCCGGAGATTCTGGACGAACATCGATTTGCTGCAAGTGGCGTTTTTCAGCGACGGTAAAGACGGTGGCGGTGGAATCCACATCGCGCTGGATGTGCAGCGCCTTTTCCGCGGCCTCGCGTGGGTTGGCGGCATCGATGTCGATTTCCCAGGTCACGCGATAGCTTTTGTCCGGGACTGATGCGCCGCTGATAAGGGCGACCCTCCCTTCTTCATCCGCGCCAAAGGCGAACGTCGCGAACGCGACAGCTTCGGCGTAGGAGTGAAAAGTGGCGACATGTTTGTACGAACCTTCCGCCGTGTCCGTTGCCGGGACATCGGGAATGTCGACGTAGAAATTTTCCTGTTCATCCAATCGAGCCATGGCAGCTCCTTGTGCTGGCACGGGCGGGCCAGGGTATTTGTAGGTTGAATTACGGGTTGGAATTG
>JAJZIF010000500.1 GCA_021810735.1 Acidobacteriota bacterium | reverse complement strand
GACGTTATGTGACCAACAGGAAACAGGTGCTGGCGTATTTGGGAGGCAAGCGGAACGAAGTCTATGGACCGGGATACGAGACAATCAATATGTCTATCTTCAAGGATTTCCCCACGATCAAGTCGCAGGTCCTGGAGATCCGCGTAGACGGCTTCAACATCTTGAATACACCCGACTATGCGGAACCTATAGCGACAGCGAACATCAACAGCAACATGGGGCAGATCACCAACGCACGCAGTTTCCAGTACCTTACTCCGGATGCGCGGTTCTTCCAGCTTTCGGCCAAATACACGTTCTGACTCTGTAATGCTATAGTCTCCTCGGTGGACGGTTTGAGGCATGGCCACCGAGGAGGTTTCAGGGGACGGCCGGATTTCAGGCGCCCTTCACTCCCGAGTGCGTTTCTGGCTTGGGATCGATCAGGTCTATGCTTCGAAGCAAATTAGCGGCGTGTCTGGTTCTGTGTGGCTCGATTGGACTTACCGTACTGGCTGTCCGATCATCGCTCGCTCAGGATACGCAGGGCCAGACCCCGGTCATTGCCAGCCGCGACGCGCAGGCATTTCAGCGGGCGCAGGACGCAATGCAGCGGGGAGACCTTGCCCAGGCGCGAACTTTGCTTTTGGGGCTGCATGCACGCCTGCCCGGGAATTTTGAAGTCGATGAGCTGCTGGGCCTCGTCTATGCTTCAGAAAACAATCTGAAGCAGGCATTGCCTCCGCTCCGAGCGGCTGCGGAGGAGCGGCCGGATTCCAATGTCGCACGCGCCAATCTGGGCGCAACTCTTCTCAAGATGCATCGCGCCAGCGAAGCAGCGCGTGAGCTCCACATTGCAGTGCAGCTCGATCCGAACGACGCAAGCACACAGGAAAATCTGGGGCAGGCGGAGATGCTGTTGCACCATCCGGCCCAGGCCGCCAAAGCCTTTGGCGCGGCCCTGGCGCTCAATCCTGGCAACGCCGACCTGGCGTACAACGATGCTCTGGCGCTATTCGAAAATCAGAGTTACGCCCAGGCGCGAGAGGTGCTGGCTCGGATGCCAGGCGTGAAACTTTCCGCGTCCGCACAGTCGCTGTACGGCGATATTGACGAAAAGCTTGGGCGTTATAAGCAGGCCGCCCAGCACGATTTGAATGCCGCCCAGCTTGAGCCTTCCGAGACGAACATCTATGTGCTCGGCGTGGAGCTTTTGCGTCACTGGACCTTCGGTCCCGCAATCCAGGCGTTGTCCGCAGGTGTAAAAAAGTATCCTGACAGCCGTCGCATGCGCCTCGGACTCGGAATCGCATACTACGGAAATGGCAACTACGATCACGCGATTCCAATCCTCGCCGATCTCCTGGCGGAAGCGCCCGGGAATGTCCTGTATGCCGACCTTCTGGGACGCACCTGCACCGTGCTGACAGAAGGCAATCATCCCCGCTGCGCGACGCTGGTCCAGTTCGCGCTGCGGCATCCGCAAAATGCGATGCTGGCTACGTACGCGGCAACCAGCATCCTGCATCAGCCGTCCAGCCCGCGGCAACTGAACGTTGCGAAACAAATGCTTCAACAGGCCATCGCCGCAAGACCCAAACTGGCCCAGGCAAGATTGGAAATGGGCGTGCTGCTGCAAACTGAGTCGAAGTGGGCAGAAAGCGTCGGTCCACTCGAGACAGCCATTCGCTTGCAACCGGACCTGGCACAGGCGCATTATCGGCTGGCGCTCGCGTATTCGCATCTTGGCCGTCATACTGAGGCGCAGCGTCAGATTGCGCTCGACCGGGAATACAGCAAAAGTCAACAGCAAAACCTGAATGCCAGAATGCAGGAAATCACCACCCTGGTGGTAAAGATGGAATGATCGAAAACTTGCGACAGATCGCGCAACAAACCGCGTGGACTCGGCGCGATTTCCTCCGTTCCGCGGCAGGAGCGATCGGCTATGCAGCCACCTCGCATGTGTCGCCCCTTCATGCCGCCGTCAGGCAGCAAGGCAGAAAGACGGTCGTCGTTACATTTGGCGGAGGGGCGAGGGACGTGGAGACGTTTGCCCCCAGCGGGCAGGAGAATATCCCCCACCTGATTCAGGAACTGATTCCGCAGGCGACGTTCTGCACCCAGGTTGTGAACCATGGCATTCTGGGACATTATGTTGCCACCGCCAGTCTCGCTACCGGCGTCTACGAAACGTTCGACAATTTCGCTCTCGTAGCACCCAATCATCCCACGGTTTTTGAATACTACCGTAAGGGTCTGGGACGGCCCCCGAATGATGTCTGGGTGATTGCCCCCAGCAACGGCTTTAACCGGATTGGGCAGAGCAGCGGAGCTAATTTTGCGCGCGGCTACGGCGCGCCCGTTATTCTTCCCAAGCATCTGCTGAATGCGGCGCTGGGGGAGCATCCAAATCGCGGCGCTTTCAATTTCCTGTTGCAGGACAGCTACGAAGATCCTATGTCCACGCCTGTCCTGGGACACACCGACGTTCCGCTTTCGCGCCTCACGGACGTTCTTCATCTTTCAGTAGAAGATTTCACCAGGCATGCCCAGACGCTTTCCAGCGCAGACGAATTGTCCGTCTACGTGATGCGGCAATTGATGAGGCAGTTCGCTCCCAGCCTGCTATGGATCACGCTTCATGATATGGACGTGGCCCATGCTGGGGCATATTCGCTCTACATTGAAGGAATTCAGCGAACGGATCGCCTCTGTGGAGAGATTTG
The DNA here is from genome assembly GCA_021810735.1 of Acidobacteriota bacterium. The sequence goes on along the minus strand of JAJZIF010000500.1, from coordinate 711 downwards.
GCGGATGATCCAGAACGATCCCGAGTACCATGGACGTACGACCATGTTCATCCTGCCGGATTTTGGGCGCGATTCGGACATGGACGCGTCCGGAAATGGATTTCAGCATCATCGCACGGGCGATGCGCTTTCACGGACCACCTGGATGATGGCGCTCGGCCCACACATTCGCCAGAACACCACGGTCAATCGTCCGCTGGATTCAGTCGATCTGGTGCCTACACTCGGAGCACTGATGGGATTTCAGACACCCGGCGCGAAGGGCAGAACCATCGTCGAGGTGATCTGATGCGGCCGCAGGACCTACGTGCAAAAAGCTTCGCGAAGTACCCGCCGCAGGCGCGTGCCTTCGCTGTGGCAAATCTGGCTGTTCTCAGGCAGGTCCCTCTGTCTCTGCTGCCGATTCTGCTGCGGGAAATGATTGACTACGACTGGCGCTTTCCTGTGGAGCAGCGGGTACTGACCCGTCAGTTCCAGTATCTTGCCAGTCTGCCGCAACCCTCCTTTGCAAATTTGATGGCTCCCTTTGCAGCGGTGCGTCTGCCGGCAGCGATCGGCAAAATGGACTGGGTGAACCAGCCGCAACGTTTCAGCGAGCAGCTAAGCGGGCTGCTCTGGTCCATGCAGCAGATGGATGCCTATCGAGCGGCGGCGCTGACTTACCAGAAAACATTGGAGCAGGTTCTGGTTGAGCCTGTGCCCGCGATTTCG
>JAJZIF010000499.1 GCA_021810735.1 Acidobacteriota bacterium | reverse complement strand
ATGCCGGTACACCTTGTAGCCCGGCCACCCCAATACCCGCGTCCAATCGTTGTCGCGCATCGGGAGGAGAATAGCCGATTCCGGCACTCAAGCAAAATCCACGAAAATCGCGCCCTCTTACATATTCCTGCGCAGAGCCCACTTTCCCATGAACTTCCGTACCCGATTTGTACTAAAATATCGCCATGCTCAATCTGTATCGGAGGCATCGGGCGAACTGCAAGAGCACGGTACGCCGCGCGAAATGCTCCTGCCCAATATGGGTGCAAGGGGTTCTTCGGGGCGAGAGCATCAGGAAATCCCTTGACCTCACGAATTGGGAGGCGGTCGGTCGCCTTATCAGGGGTTGGGAAGTGGACGGCGCGGCGGTCGTCGTGAGCGTCAAAGAGGCCACGGAGCGGTTCGTCAGTGACCGGCAATCCATGAAATTGAGCGAAGCGATGATGAGGAAATACCGGCTCGTCGCCGCAGAGCTTTCAGGGAAGTTCGGCAACGCTCCGCTCCGGTCCGGTCCGTAACAACCGATGATTTGCGACAGTTGCGCGAGTCCTGGAACCTCGCGCCGATCACAATGCAAAAGCGCCTGGAGATGGTGCGAAAGTTCTTTACGTTCTGCATGGACTCGGATTGGATTGAGAAGAATCCGGCGAGAGGCGTTGAAGCGCCGCCCGTGAAATACGACCCGACGCTCCCATTCACTGATGTGGAGATGGAAAAGATACTATGGGCGGCGGAATCAATCCGTGAGGCGCATCCGAAAATCCCCAAGGGGACGGAGAAGAAGCTCAAGGCCCTTATACTGCTCATGCGCAATTCCGGTATCAAGATTTCCGACGCTGTAATGTTCCGGCGCGAAAAATTGAAAGATGGAAAGCTGTTTCTGAAGCAGGAGAAGACGAAGCATCCCGTATGGGTTCCGCTCCCGAAGAATGTTGTTGATGCGATTGCCGAATGCGACGAAGGGAATGAATATTTCTTTTATCGGAATATCGGCAAGCCCAAAAGTGCCATCACAGAATGGCAACAGCGGCTCAAGCTGGTGTACACGATGGCCGGCGTTGAAGACGGCCATTCGCACCGGCTGCGAGATACCTTTTCCGTGGAACTTCTGCAAAAAGGAATTTCACTCGAAACCGTTTCAATATTGCTGGGGCATACATCTATTAAAACTACCCAGCGGCACTATGCGCCGTGGGTGAAGTCTCGCCAGGACGCGCTTGAAAATGCCGTGAAACTGTCTTGGACTTCTTAGGTGCTGCGTCACACGAGAACCTTCAAATAGTATTTGCTCACGCCACCTGAGGATCGCTCGACCTCAAGATAGCCGTACAGCTCAAGTTCCTTGATTGCCTTTATCACGGTTGGACGGGACGAGTGCGTTTCCTTCGCAATTGTTGCCGTTGAAGGAAAGCAGAATTTCTTTCCGCGAAAGATGTGGACCGTGAGAACCCAAAAAACGATTAGGCATGAACGCGACAATCGCTCGTCCATGAGAATCTGAGTTGGGATCATCGAAAAGCCCATCTTCCATTTCATGGTAAGCGTCCGGAGTGAGCCGTGAGGGGTAGGCTGGGAACTCAAGTGTCCATGAAGTTGGCAAGTGGACACTTGAGATCAGGCGAGATCGTTCTGAGGTGCGGCGACATTCCAGGGCAGAAGTTCCTGGATGCGGTTGATGGGGTGATCGGCGATGTTCGCCCTTGCGATCCGGTGTCTAGGCGAACCAGACAACTGGCGGCACATCCTGGCCAGCCGGACGATCATCGCGCACGTACGTCCACAGTCTCGCGGTTTTGGTCTTGCCCATGCCGGGCGCGAGCACCGGTATCGGTATAGTCCTGGGCGCGGTTCGACAAGAAGCCGGTGAGGCGACTCTGGAAGAGGAATGTCTGATCGTCTGAGGTCTCCTGCCAAGCGAAGGCTGCGATATAGAGATCGCGCACAAACTCGGGGTCAAGTCTCGCAAGACGGGCTGCCTCGCGCGCCATCGGGTTGAGTTCTTCATGGCCGTGCTGCATGAGGTGGTCGATCTCGAACGCCTTGCGAAGCGGCGCGGCCGATGCCTCGGAATCGCCCCCGAAGGTGGTCACGACGTTCTTGATGGCGGCCTTTGCCCAAGGGCTGTTCCGGTGTTCTGCAGTCCAGACACGTTCGAGCACAATGCGGGCGAGCTCCCCTATTCGTGGCGGGAGATCGGTGGAAAACTAGAGATGGACCACAGCGCGGTGCGTCGTGCATACTTTCAAGAATTGGGGTTGATGGTCCGCAGTCTTTCCCCTCCTGGAGAGTCCCCAAAATGCGGCTGAGTTGGAGTTGGCCCTCGCGCGCCGAGGACCGTTTTGAATCATGGCTTGCGCAGAGCCACGAGGAGCGAGTGCTTGCAGGCGAAACGACTCCCGTCGGTTCTTGCCCTGATGAAGCATTCCTCAGGGAGACGGTGCCCACAGGGACAAATCCACCTACGAGCCGAAGGTGGACGAATCATTCAGGCTTTGGTTTTGCCTATCGGACCTTAATTCGATAACCGCCGGTATGATGAATCTTGGCACAGCCTCCGGAATCCGCTCTTGGTAGGCTGCTATCGTGCTCGACAGGTCGATACGGTGGGGACACTAAGCTGACGAAGAAAAGCGAAGAGCAGTTGGATGTCCGCCTCCTCGAAGGCCTTCTTCGTCGCCTTTTTCAGACGCTTGCGGATGTCAGCTTCAGTAGCGGTGGGGTCCTCCTTGCGAATGGCAGAGCGGAACCGGACTTCCTGGGTTTTGCTCAAGGAAACCTCCAGAACTTGCGATCAACAGCGAGACCCAAATTATAGCTGGCCAACCTGAATCTTCAACGCAAATGCACACAAAGCCGCAGATTGCCCCGCGAGAGACTGTCAGGACTTGCCTGAAGGCGGCCGCCAGCACGGTCGATGGCAATAAGTTCTCGTTGCAATTTCTGACCACAGAATGGGAGCAGGCTGTCGATGCGTGGCAATTGGATACGTGGGAGGACTAATCGCGATGTGATTCGTTTGGGTAGCAAGACGCGGCTCAAAGAACCGCAGCGACTCATTCTTTGGTCCATCTTTGAGAAGGTTCGAACTGCCCTGAAATCGCAGGAATTGATTACGGACTCGGGACGCTTCAACGTTTTGGCGAGTCGATACCGCAGCGGCGTGAGTTCGCCGTTCGACTTCGCCGTCGTGGATGAAGCCCAGGACATCAGCATCGCGCAACTCAGGTTCCTTTCCGCGCTCGGCGGTGGGAGAACGAACGGCCTTTTCTTTGTCGGCGACCTCGGTCAGCGGATCTTCCAGCAGCCATTTTCATGGAAGGCACTCGGAGTGGATGTTCGCGGGCGCTCAACAACATTGAAGATCAACTACCGGACATCTCAATCAGATTCGCTCTCAGGCCGACCGCTTGCTCGGGGCG
>JAJZIF010000498.1 GCA_021810735.1 Acidobacteriota bacterium | reverse complement strand
ATCCAGGGTTCGTCGAGCGCGACATGGATGACCTGATTGCACCGCCCGCATTGCTGCATGACGAGTTGGAAAATGACCGAAGTGATCCTGTAGTAGAGGACGAACCGGACGGCGCTCATGCAGTGCGGATGGAGTAGACTGCCATGCTGACCATCTCAAAACCGCTTTCCGCCGGCCAGGCGCAGAGTTATCACAAGAAGGAATTCACGTCGCACGAGCAGAACTACTGGTCCCAGCGCGGCGAGATGCGCGGCGAGTGGCAAGGCAGATTGGCAGAACAATTCGGCCTGCGCGGCCCGGTCTCCGAGCAGGACTTTGCCCGGCTAAGCCAGGGCCAGCACCCACAAACCGGTGAACAACTCGTCCGGCAGCGCGCGTCGTATCAGTACGAAGACGCAAGCGGCAATGCGGTCAAAACGATGGAACATCGCGCCGGTTGGGACGCGACCTTTTCCGCCCCGAAGTCTATCTCGCTCACTGCTCTGGTTGGCGGCGACAACCGTGTCCGCGAGGCGCACCGCGAGGCCGTCACCGCCGCCCTTCATGAACTCGAACGCTATACGCAGGCGCGCATCGGCAGCAATCATCCACCGGAGACGACCGGCAAATTCATCGCCGCAAAGTTCGAACACGATACCGCGCGTCCGGTCGATGGCTATGTCGCGCCACAGCTTCACACTCATGCCGTCCTCTTCAACCTCACCGAACGTGACAACGGCGAAACTCGTGCCATCCAACCCCAGGGCCTGTTTGCCTCGCAGCAGTTCGCAACTGCTATTTACCAATCCGAACTAACGTACCGCTTGTGCCAGTTTGGTTATGAGATCACCGCCGGTCGCAGCGGTGCGCCAGAGATCAGAGGTTACAGCCAGGAGTATCTCGACGCCTCCAGCCCGCGCAGCCAGCAGATACGGGAGTATCTCGAACGCACCGGCAAGAACGGCAAGGAAGCCGCCGAGATCGCAGCCCACTCGACGCGAGACCGTAAAGAGATTCATTCGACTGCCGAAGTCATGGCCGCTCACCGGAAACTGGCGGCGGAGTTCGGCCATCAGGCCGAGGCGGTTGTTCGTGCGGCACAGGAGCGGATGCGGCAGCCGGAACACAACGTCTCAGCTAACCAATCCCAGGAAAGAATTCGGGAATCGCTCACCTTCGCCCGCGACAGGAATTTCGAGCGCGAGGCCGTGGTGGACGAACGCCTGCTCGTTCGCGATGCGCTGCGGCGAGGCATGGGCGAGATTACTTATTCTCAGGTTCGTGCGCATCTTGAAAGCCGCATGACGGTCGGAGAATTCCAAACACTGGAGCGCAGACAAAACTCACCTGCCAGGCAGTTCACCACGGCCAGAACCGTCCGCGAAGAACAGGAGATCATAAGCCGGATGCGCGCGGGTAAAGACGAGCTTGCGCCCGTTTTGTCGCAACAGCAGGCGGTCACGTTTGCAGCACAGCATACCCATCTGAACCAAGCGCAACGCAGGGTGATCGAGGATGTGCTCTACTCGCCGGACAGAATTCAGGGCATCCAGGGAGTCGCCGGCGCGGGCAAGACGACGACGCTCTCCGTCATCCGTCAGGCCATCGAAATCCAGGGGTATTCATTGGAAGGTTTCGCTCCCACATCGCGTGCTGCAAAACAGCTTCGCGAATCGGGAGTCGAAGCAAATACGCTCCAGAGTTTTCTGGCTCGATCTATTCAGACATGCGAAGCTGCGGCGCAGAAGCATTTCTACTTTGTGGACGAATCGAGCCTGGCCAGCACTCGGCAGATGCGGGACTTCCTGGCCCGGCTTGCACCGCAGGATCGGGTGCTTTTGATCGGCGACACGCGCCAGCATCAGGGTGTCGAGGCAGGCCGTCCCTTTGAGCAGTTGCAAGAAGCCGGGATGCGCACGGCAAAACTCGATGAGATCGTCCGCCAGAAAGACCCGGCCCTCAAATCCGCGGTCGAGTTGCTGGCGCGAGGCCGGAGCGCTGCAGCACTCATCGAACTCCGGCAGCAAGAGCGCGTTCAGGAAATTTCCGACCGGCAGGAACGTATCCGCACCGTAGCCCGCATGTATGCCGCTGCGCCAGAGAACACACTCATCGTCTCACCGGACAATGCTTCACGGCGCGAACTGAACCTTGCCGTGCGCGAGGAACTGCGAGCCAATGGCAAGCTGGGCCATCACGACCATTCCTTCCGCGTGCTCGTACAGCGGCAGGATATGACCGGCGCGGACCGCGCGTGGGCGAATCATTACGAAATCGGCGATGTCGTGCGTTACACTCGCGGCAGCACAGCTTTGGGAATCGAAGCCGGTACCTACGGCACCATCATCACTGTTAATTCATCCGCAAATCTGCTCACAGTCGAAAAACAATCCGGCGAACTTGCCATCTACGATCCGCGCCGTCTCTCTGGCGTCAGCGTCTACCGTGAAGTCGTCCATGAATTCTCTGTGGGCGACCGCATCCAGTTCACCGCGCCGGACAAATCTCTCGGCGTCGCCAACCGCGATCTTGCCACAATTGAATCGATCACGCCCGATGGCCGGATTACCGCTCGGTTGGACGACAACCGCCGGATCGAATTCAATGCTACCGAACATCGCCACTTCGACCACGGCTATGCGGTCACCAGCCACAGTTCCCAGGGTCTCACCACCGAGCGCGTTCTCGTCCATGCCGATACCAGTGTCCACCCCGACCTGCTCAGTTCGCGCTTTGGTTATGTCGCCGTCTCCCGCGCCAGCCACGAAGCCACCATCTTTACCAATGACATCAACCGATTGGCCCAGCAACTCGGAACCGAGGTCAGCAAAACTGCCGCTCTTGAGATGGGCCAGGGCATTCCCAAGTCGCGAGATCAGTGCGTGGGCATGAGCCTGTAAAGACGAATAGGATAAAACGGAGAGGAAAATGAACAGAATTATCCAATCACCCCAGAATTACGAAGCGATCCGCACTGGAATTGTCGAACTTGTGCGGTCGGCCAGAAGCACGGCAGCTCGCAGCGTGAATAGTCTGATGACAGCGGCCTATTGGGAAATAGGACGACGCATTGTCCAATCAGAGCAGCAGGGAGAAACACGGGCGGAGTATGGAGAACAGTTAATCGAGCGGCTCGCCATTGACCTTTCCAAGCAATTTGGCCGCGGATTCAGACGTAGCAATCTCTGGCAAATGCGCGCCTTCTATCAGGCATGGCCCGAGAAAAAGATTCTCCAGACACCGTCTGGAGAATTTGCCCCTGCTCAAACTTCCAATACGATAGCACACACTTCTTCAACAATACCCAGCCTCGCCACGCATTTCCCTCTGCCCTGTGACCTTGCCCGCGGAAAACGTACTCCATATGGCGCTCTGAGAAGATATGGAAGGAGCAGCGCAGATGGAGCGTATACCGAGGAAGGTATACACGTACGAGTTCAAGCTGG
>JAJZIF010000497.1 GCA_021810735.1 Acidobacteriota bacterium | reverse complement strand
CTGCGGCGTCTTGCTCTCATTCCTGCTGCCGGGTGAATTTACCGGCTGGCTCCTTGCCTACTGCTGCGTCACCCTGGCCTATTCCCTCTATTGGAAACGCGTCGTTCTGGTGGACGTCATCATCCTCTCGGCGCTCTACACCCTGCGGATCATGGCTGGCGCGGCCGCAACCCAGGTGCCCGTCTCGCACTGGATGGCCGCTTTTTCGATCTTTTTCTTCTTCAGCCTGGCCCTCATCAAGCGCTTCAGCGAGCTGGAGAATCTGCGGGCTCGCGGGACCAACCCATCCAATGGGCGCGGCTATCTGGTGCATGACATGGAGCAGATGCGGGCCTTCGGCACCTCCAGCGCCTTCGCCGCCATTGTGGTGTTTACGCTTTACATCAACAATTCTCAGGTGCGCCAGCTCTACCATCACCCGCAACGCCTCTGGCTGCTCACGCCCATGCTCATCTGGTGGTTGAGCCGGGTGTGGCTGCGTGCCTCGCGCGGCCAGATGAATGAAGATCCCGTCGTATTCGCCCTCACGGACCGGGCCAGCCTGTTGGCGGGGGTGGTGATCTTCCTGATCGCACTTTCTGCCGCTGTATGACGCGGCGAGCATGTAACGTAAGAGACGATGCCCGGTAAAACCAAACAGCCAGCCTTCGAGTCGTGGGGCCGCTATCCCAAAGTGGACTGCCGCCTGGAGACTCTGTTTTGGACCGATGAGTTTCCTGGAAGCACTCCGCCCGCGTTTCCGGTGCTGGCGGTTGGAATGGGGCGCAGCTACGGAGACGTTTGTCTGCTGGAAGGCGGCACGCTGCTGTCCACCCGCGGTCTGGACCGGTTCCTGCATTTCGACCCGGCCAGCGGCCTGCTGCGCTGCGAGAGCGGTGTCACTCTGGCGCAAATTCTGGAGTTCTCCGTTCCGCGCGGCTGGTTTCTTCCCGTCACTCCGGGTACCAAGTATGTCAGCGTCGGCGGGGCCATCGCCAATGACGTGCATGGCAAGAATCACCATGTGGCAGGATCCTTCGGGAACCATGTTCCCAGCTTCGAGCTCGTCCGTTCCGACGGCTCGCGCCTCGTTTGCTCGCCCCAGGAAAACGCCGCCATGTACAGCGCGACGATTGGCGGCATGGGCCTGACAGGCCTCATTACATGGGCGGAAGTCCAGCTTCGCCCGATCTCCTCCCGCAAAATTCGATATGAGTCCGTCAAATTCCATGGCATTGACGAGTTTCTCGCCATCTCTAATGGCAGCCGCTCGGAATGCACGATGGCCTGGATCGATTGCGTCTCGCGGGGCCGCAACTTCGCTCGTGGAATTTACATGCAGGGCGACCATTCGGATATCTTCGAGCCCAAAAAGACCACTCCCCCGCCGCGTCTGGCGGTGCCATTCGACTTTCCGTCCTGGGCGCTCACTCGCAATTCCATGCGTGTCTTCAATGAGCTGTACTACCGCAGGCAGCTACGCAGACATGTCACGGGATATATGGATTACGAGCCTTTCTTCTATCCGCTGGATAGCATCCTGCACTGGAACCGCATTTACGGCAAGCGCGGATTTCTGCAGTTCCAATGCGTGATTCCCTGGGAGTATGGAAGGGATGGCATCCTGGCGGTGCTTGAAACCATCGCGGACTCCGGACTGGCGTCCTTCCTCGCCGTGCTCAAAGTCATGGGCGATGTCCCGTCCTGTGGGTGGATGTCTTTTCCGCAGCCGGGCATCACCCTGGCGCTCGACATTGCGATTGTGCCCGGCGTGACATTTCCGCTCTTCGACCGGCTTGCCGGCATGACACGCGAACTCGGCGGAAGACTCTATCCGGCGAAGGATGCACGGATGACGGGCCCGCAATTCCGGGCGTTTTACCCGCAGTGGCGGCAGTTCGCGCAATACCGTGACCCGGCCTTCACATCCTCTTTCTGGGAACGGGTGACGGTCGATGTTTGATAACCCCCGGCAATCCGGCAAGCACCTGAAACGTAAGCGGCCCCTGCCGTCGCGCATTGTGGTTTTCGGCGCGACTTCCGCCATCGCGCAGGGGTGGATGCGCCTGCTGGCGCCCCACGGAGCAAGCTTTTTCCTGGTGGCGCGGAATCCCGGCCGGCTGGAATCCGTGGCGAAGGACCTGGTCGCGCGCGGCGCCGCGGCGGTCCACGCCGAAACCGCCGATCTGGACGATACGGCAAGACATCCAGCCTTGCTGGACAGGGCTGCCGGTCTGCTGGAAGGTCTCGATTGCGCGCTGATTGCGCACGGGATTCTTGGCGATCAGGCGGCATGCGAGCGCGATTTCGCCGAAGCCGCGGCCAGCCTGCAAACCAACTTTTTGTCCCCTGTTTCGCTCGTCACCTGGCTGGCGAACTTTTTTGCCGCCCAACATAGCGGAACCATCGCGGTGATTTCCTCTGTGGCGGGCGATCGCGGGCGCAGGAGCAACTACGTCTACGGCAGCGCGAAGGCGGGGCTGAATGCGTTTCTCGACGGCGTGCGCAACCGGGTCGACCGCGAGGGCGTGCAGGTGCTTACCATCCGCCCCGGATTTGTCTCGACACCCATGACCGCGCACCTGCCCCAGGGACCACTCTTCGCCACCCCGGACAAGGTGGCCCGCGACATTCTGAAAGCCGTTCAGTCGCGCCGCGACGTGCTCTACACACCATGGTTCTGGGCGCCCATCATGGCCATCGTCCGCGCGATTCCGGAATGGAAGTTCAAGCGTATGGATTTATAGCCGTTTGGGCGCTCCGCATCCATCCGGATGCCCAGCCCGCCAGCTTCAGCCGGGAACTTATTCCACCCCCCAGCCGTATCATGCTAGACAGAGGGTTCCGGCAATGAATCACAGATGGAAGCATTTTGGCGTGATGTTTCTGATTGGCGATGGAATGATGGCGGCTGTGCGCCCCGAGCGCGCGGCAAAAGCATGGGTCGCGGGGCCAAAATTCTGGCGGCGCACCATGAAACACCTCGCCCGGCATCCGCAGTTGACCCGCACAATCGGGGTCGCGGAGGCCGCCTTCGGCATCTGGTGGGCAGTTCAGCAGGAGAAGGATTTTGATTAGGCGGGCTCGCCGTTTTCACCGGATGAAGCGCCTGCCCAAGGTGCCGCTTCCTTGCAGATTGAAATAGTTATGGGATTTCGCGAAGCACTCAAAATCGCGCTCCAGTCTCTCTGGGCCAACAAGATGCGCTCCATTCTCACCCTCATCGGCGTGGTAATCGGGGTCGCTTCCGTCATTATGATCGTCACCATGATCAATGGCGTCAACCGGTATGTCGCGACCAAGGTTTACGGCTACGGGGCCGACGTCTTTACCGCCAGCAAAATGCCCAATGTCATTTTCAGCGGCGAAGAATATCTGAAGTACATGAAGCGAAAAAACCTGACCATGGAGGATTATCGCGCGGTCACTGCGCAATGCACCGCGTGCGC
>JAJZIF010000496.1 GCA_021810735.1 Acidobacteriota bacterium | reverse complement strand
GTGCGGACATTTCACTTGCTAATTCAACCGGACATATCATGTGCTAACGACACTTCGGATAACCGAGCGCTGACCATCCCCGCATGTAACCTCCATACTGGTAGACCGGATCAATCACATCGCTCGACGAATGCAAACTCATCTTCGCCCAGCCGCTGTCGTCATAGCCCGCATCAGCCCATAACAAACGCCCACCCACCCGCGGAGAATCCCCTGGCTGAAATCGCCAGGTTCCGTTCAGAGTCTTCGACCAGTTCACGGAGCCAACGTCACCTCCGGTCGGAACCGTCACTGTAACCCGAGCCTGCGCGTGAGGACACACCAGCCCGGCCACCAGCAAAACCAGAAGAAACCACCATCGGAAACGCCGCTCGTTCATGCCGAGCAGGCTAGCATGCCCCCACCACCGCGCAAAATCCTCTTTTTCCCCGCACTTCCAACCCCCACCGCGCTCTGCTAGCCTATGGTGTCCTGCATTCAGGCAACACGGAGCAAGAACCCGCATGTCGTTTCCTTTCAAAGGCGTTGATTTCCTCAACTTCGACTCCCTCCTCACTGAAGACGAGCGCATGGTTCGCGAAACCACCCGCAACTTCGTCGAAGACAACCTCATCCCCATCATCGAGCAGTGCAACCGCGACGGCCGCTTCCCGCGCGAGCTCATCAAACCCATGGGCGAGCTCGGCTTCTTCGGCATCAACCTCCACGGCTACGGCTGCGCCGGCATGTCCAACATCGAGTATGGCCTCGTCATGCAGGAGCTCGAACGCGGCGACTCCGGTCTGCGCAGCTTCGCCAGCGTCCAGTCCTCGCTCGTCATGTATCCCATCCACACCTTCGGCACAGAAGAGCAGAAGAACCAGTGGCTGCCCGCCCTCGCCTCCGGCGAAAAAATCGGCTGCTTCGGCCTTACTGAACCCGACTTCGGCTCCAACCCCGGCGGCATGCGCACACGCGCCCGCAAAACTGCCGGCGGCTACATCCTCAACGGCGAAAAAATGTGGATCACCAACGGCAGCGTCGCCGACGTCGCCGTCATCTGGGCCAAGCTCGAAGACGAAGACAATCGTGTCCGCGGCTTCCTCGTCGAAACCAACCGCCCCGGCTTCCAGGCCAAAGACGTCCACGGAAAATGGTCCCTCCGCGCCTCCGTCACCTCCGGCCTTTCATTGCAGGACGTCCACATCCCCGAAGCCAATCTCCTGCCCGAAACCGGCGGCCTCAAATCCCCGCTCATGTGCCTCAACCAGGCCCGCTACGGCATCGCCTGGGGCACCATCGGCGCGGCCATGTCCTGCTACGACACCGCACTCAAATACTCACTCGAGCGCAAGCAGTTCCGCGACCAGCCCATCGCCAGCCATCAGCTCATTCAGGAAAAACTCTCCTGGATGATCACCGAAATCAGCAAGGCCCAGCTCCTCGTCCACCATGTCGGCAAGCTCAAGGACGCGGGCAAGGTCGGCTTCGAGCACATCTCCATGGCCAAGCGCAACAACGTCTGGATGGCCCTCGAATGCGCCCGCATGGCACGCGACATCCTCGGCGGCAATGGCATTACCGACGACTACCCCATCATGCGCCACATGATGAACCTCGAATCCGTCAAAACCTACGAAGGCACCCAGGACATCCACACCCTCATCATCGGCAGCAGCATCACCGGCATCCCCGCCTTTTAGAACCGGCTAATCAGGAGGCGGTGCATATTGCGGATAATGCGGTGGGTTCGGCGGATTTGCATCTGACGACCCACCGCATTTCTTGTACATTGTCCCATCGAAGCAGTACTTCGTGGATGTCCAGCCACTCTTACCGTCATAGCGGTCAAACTCCGTAACCGTCTTCCAGTCCGGGGAAATGCTGAAGTCCGCTCCCATCGGCTCGTCTCCCATCCCAGATAGAACTGGATTCAATTCCAGCGCCTTTCCAGCCTTCCCCTCCTGAGAAATCGTGTAGAAATCCAGATTCGCCACGGTGCATAATCCACACATCCCAGAGCCAAACGCGCTCAGTGTAGTCGAGTACGGCCCCGACCGTACCAGCACAATACCATCCCCTATCGCCCTCGCATCAAAACCGCGCTTGTCCAAATCGAAGGATGTTCCCTTCATCCAGCAATTACGAGTGATCGAGTGAGCTGAAATACTTACCATCGTGCAATGCTGCGTCTTTACAGGAACAGCCCAGTGCGTAACACCGGCACGCCGAAAACCCATATGGGGCCCGCAAACCCACTCCCCCGCACCGAGCTTCTTCCAGAAATGCTCGTGTACATCTACTTCCGGAGACATGCCTCCCGGCTGGTACAAATATCCGCCAGCCGGATTCGCCAGCACAAAGTCTTTTCCAACCACCACCGGGCTATCCTTTGCGCTCTTCGGCTCTACTGGGAAAAACCACGCCGGCAATTTATCGCCGTACATGTTCTCTTCTGTCAGGGGCGCTTCGCATGGCGACAGAGCGTACCTCACCGGCTTATCCAACTTCACATGATTGAATGTTGCGGGCTCACCCCACACGCGCCTCGATGACGTCGTCGAATAAGGTCCAGTTTTTCTCCCCGCCGGTGCCGGATTGAACACATCCACCATCAACCACAAGTCGCTCAACTTCAGATTCGGCGCAGCAGGAAAAGCGGAATATGGAATAAAAATCTGAAATACATATCCTTCTTTGGCCATGCCTGCGCTGGCTTCCACTCCATCAAATTCGTGAGGTCGTAACGGAACTGGCAGATCAACTTTGAATTTCTCCGCCTTGAGCGTCTGCCATGCTTGCTCCGCATATTCTTCCTCTACACTCCCTCCGTACTCTCCAGCAATCACCCACTGCCGCACGAACAAACGCCGCAGCCAGGCGCGATACCCAAGTTGCTTCGCGTACCACTTCCGGCATTTCGAGGTGTCCACGGTGCCAGTTCCCAAGAATGAATCAACCGCTTTCGCACATCCATCCGCGCTTTTCAGCTTCGCATCGCCAAACTGGTTGCCCCATCCAATCAGCGGCATCCTCACCTGTGGCGAGGTAGCCAGCCAAACCTCCACATGGTCCTTCTCAAGCAACCCGGACGGCTTGGCAGCCCACTGCGGCGCGGCCCCATTCACCTCACCCTGAATACAAATCCCATCCCAACCACTCCGGACCCACACCTTACCAGTGCGTGCGCCCTGCTCTTTGGGAATCAACGTGAAAGTCGGTTTACCGAGGTGGAAGATGGATACTTGAGCGCAATTCGCAGAGCCGCTCAATGCAGGAATCACCAGGACTCCAGCCGACTTCTCCGCGGGCACATATCCCGCGGTAACAAGCGGCAAGAGTAACAAGATCAGCGCGATTTTCATCAGCAAACTCCACTGCTGTCCAAATTAGCGTGCAACGAACTGGCGGCATAGGGAAAACTGCGGTGTTTTCAGGCTGATGGTTGAGTTCCGGGGATGAGGTTGTCATTTCTGCTGTCCAAAT
>JAJZIF010000016.1 GCA_021810735.1 Acidobacteriota bacterium | reverse complement strand
TTCCGAAGCTGGGCGCGTGTCGCGAAGCGCTGCTGAGCGGCGTCAAGCGGGTCCGAATTCTTCCGGCGGAAGCCGCCGGCGTGCTGCCCGATCTTTGCAGCGCGCGCGTGACCGATGGCACTGAAGTGATGGCGAGCTAAAGGAGCACTCCACGATGAGTTTGAAGGACGTACAGGCGGCCGAATCACGGCTGTTACTCACAACCTATGAGCGCTATCCGATTTTGTTTACCGGCGGCGAGGGGGTTCACCTGATTGACGAGAACGGGGACCGTTACCTTGACCTGCTGAGCGGCATCGGAGTGAACGCGCTGGGTTATGCGCATCCGGTGGTGGAATCCGCGATAGTGGAGCAGAGCCGGAAGCTGATTCACATTTCGAATCTGTTCTTTCATGAAGGACAGTCGGCGCTGGCCGAGCGGCTGACCAAAGCCAGCGGCATGGACCGAGCATTTTTCTGCAACAGCGGGACCGAAGCATGGGAAGCAGCACTGAAGGTGTCGCGCGCTTATGCCGCGGCGCAGCGGGCTGCCGGCAAGAGGCTGGGGACGAAGTTTCTGGCGCTTGAGAACAGCTTCCACGGCCGAACGATGGGCTCGGTGGCAACGACTCACAAGGCAAAATACCGGGAGCCGTTTGAACCGGTGATGCCGGGTGTGGAGTTTGTCCGCTTCAACGACGTAGAGGATCTCAAGGCGAAGTTCTCTACAGAAGTCTGCGCGGTTCTGCTGGAAGCGGTGCAGGGCGAGGGCGGGATTCGTCCGGTTTCGCAGGAGTTCATGACCGCTGCACGAGAACTCACACGCTCTACAGGCGCGCTGCTGGTTGCCGATGAAATTCAGGCTGGACTTGGGCGCACGGGCAAATGGTTTGCGTATCAGCATTACGGTGTCCAGCCGGACATCACGACGGTTGCGAAGCCGCTCGCGGGCGGACTGCCGCTGGGCGTGCTGCTTTGCAAGCAGACGGCGGCGGATGCGATTCACCCGGGCATGCACGGTACGACATTTGGCGGCGGGCCGCTGGCATGCGCCGCGGCGATCGCGGTGATGGATACGATTGAACGCGAAGACCTTCTGTCTCATGTAACAGAGACAGGTGCATATTTTCGCGAGCGGCTGGCAGGGCTGGCGGCGAAGCACGAATGCATTGTCGATGTGCGAGGCATGGGACTGATGCTCGCCGTCGAACTTTCTTCAGCGGAGCAGGCAAAGGAAGCACTGGCAGCGATGATGCGCAAGCGCATCCTCATCAATCGCACGCATGAAACGGTACTGCGATTCCTTCCGCCGTTTATTGTGGGCAAGGCCGACGTGGATACAGCGGTCGATGCCTTAGATCATATTTTCACCGAGCAGGCAGCCGAAGAGGCTCGCACACAGACAGGAGGCCACGTTGGCTAGCAAAGCAGCTACTTACCAGGAACGAGCCGGCGTAAACGCACCGGATTCTGCAATTCAGTCGCTTGCGGGCCGGGATTTGTGCTCCATCGCCGACTTCACGGCGAGTGAAATCGCAGCGGTTCTGGACCTTGCGCATACGGTCAAGGCTCATCCCGGCGATTTTCGCTGGGCGCTCGATGCCAAGCAGCTTGTGATGTTTTTTGAGAAGGCCTCGCTGCGCACGCGGCTGACCTTTGAAACGGCGATCAACACGCTCGGCGGCTCGGCCATCTTTGTGGATCAGACGCAGTCGCCGCTCGGCGAGCGTGAGTCGCTGTACGACATGGCGCATAATCTGGAGCGCTGGGCCTCGGTGCTGGTGCTGCGCACTTATGCGCACGACACCATCACGGACATGGCGCAATACGCATCGATCCCAGTGATCAATGCGCTGAGCGATCTGGAGCATCCGTGCCAGGCGCTTGCCGATTTCATGACGCTGCAGGAGCGCTTCGGTTCGCTGAAGGGCATGCACTTTACGTATGTGGGCGATGGGAACAACGTTTGCCACTCACTGATGCTCACGGCAGCGCAGGTGGGGATGCACGTCACCGTAGCCACGCCTCGCAACTATGCACCCAAGGCCGAACTGGTGGCCCTGGCGCGATCGATCGGGAATATTACCGGCTCGAACATTTCGGTGATCAACGATCCGGTAGCCGCCGTAACGGATACGGATGCCGTGTATACAGACATCTGCACCAGCATGGGCTTTGAGCACGAGGCGACCAAGCGGGCTCCTATTTTCAAGCCTTACCAGGTGAATGAGGAACTCATGGCGCATGCTGCTCCTCACGCCGTGTTCATGCACTGCCTGCCAGCACATCGCAATGCAGAGGTGACGGATGCGGTGCTGGACGGGCCGCAATCGGTGGTCTTCGACCAAGCGGAAAACCGTATGCACGCGCAGAAGGCGCTGATGCTGATGCTGCTTGGAGGACTGGCCGGCAAAGGAAAAGAGGCAGCATCGCAGCACCGGCTCGATGCAAGGAAAGAGGCGCTCAAGTGAAGATGTGGTCCGGCCGCTTTCGCGAGCCACTCGACCCGTTGTTCGATCAATGGCAGCGTTCCCTGCCCTTCGACTGGCAGTTGCTGCCGGAAGAAGTGGCCGCCAGCAAGGCCCACGCGTTGGCGCTGGAAGCCGCCGGCGTACTAACGCCGGACGAGCGTGAGGCTCTGCATAATGCGCTGGACCTGATTGCGAGCCGCTTTCATGCCGCGGACAATTCCGGACCGGCGTGGGTCGCCTCGAACCAGCAAGCGGAAGACATTCACCACTTTGTGGAGTTGCAACTGGTTGCCACAGTTCAGGATCTTGGCCTGAAACTGCATACCGGCCGAAGCCGTAATGAGCAGATTGCCACCGATCTGCGGCTGTATGTGCGGTCGCGTGGGCAGATGTTGCAAAGCTATCTGGGGACGTGGGCCGAAATACTTCTGAATAAGGCGAGGGCTGCCGGGGAGGCGGTCATGCCAGCGTATACGCATCTGCAGCGCGCCGAACCCGTGCTGATTGCACACTGGCTGACGGCTTACGCGGAGATGCTGCTGCGCGATGTTTCGCGGCTGGAAGACTGCATCCGCCGGGCGAATTACTGCCCGCTTGGCTCGGGCGCGGTAGCGGGCGCGACGCTGGCGCTGGATCGCAGCATTGCGGCCCAGGCGCTGGGTTTTGCCGGACCTACGCCGAACAGCATGGACGCTACGAGCGATCGTGACTTCGTCGTGGAGTTTCTGCAGACACTCACGATCATCGCGCTACATGCGAGCCGCTTTGCGGAAGAGATCACGCTGTTTGCAACGGCGGAATTCGGCTTTGTCGAACTGCCGGAGGCATTTTCGACAGGATCGAGCGCGATGCCGCAGAAGAAGAATCCGGACCTGACCGAGCTGGTACGCGGTAAGGTGGGGCGCATCAACGGCGCGGCGCAGGCTGTGACGCTGCAACTGAAGGGATTGCCGCTGGCTTATAACAAGGACCTGCAGGAAACCCAGGAACCGCTGTTCCAAGCCACGATTGCGATACACCAGATGCTGCACCTGCTGGCGAAGTTCACCCATGCGTTGCGTTTCCGCACGGAGCGCATGCAGGAGGCCTGTAAGACGGGATTTATGAATGCGATGGCCGCAGCCACTTACCTGGTGCACAAGGGAGTTCCCTTCCGGACCGCCCATGAAAAGATTGGAAATGCGGTACGGTACTGCCTGGAAAAGGGCTGCGAGCTGGGGGATCTTTCCCTCGAAGAGCTGCGGCAGTTCGGGGCTGAATTTGACGAAGACTTTTTTGCAGCCGTGACCCTGGAAGCCACACTGGACTGCCACGACGTGCTGGGTGGAACAGCGCGAGCACAGGTACGCGCGTCGCTCGATGGCCTGCAGGAACGTGTCAACGAACTGATCGAGGTGCGGGGCCGCGCCGATCTGGGCCTGAATGCGGCAAGCGAGGTGAGCCATGCAGATTCGTAAGGCCCGCCTTCAGGACGCAACGAACATCTATGAGCTGGTGAACAGCCTGTCACCAGATGGCACGCTGCTGGGGCGCACGTACGCGGAGATTTGCGAAAACGTGCGGGATTTCACCGTCGCCGAGAGCGACGCAGGAGTATTTCTCGGCTGCGGCGCACTGCACCTGTATGGGCCGCATCTGGCCGAAGTGCGGTCGATTGTGGTGAAGCCGGAAGCGAAGAGCCGGGGGGTGGGCGGCAAGGTGTTGTTCTCGCTGATGAATGAAGCGGATCAGCATGGCGTGGGCTGCATCTGCCTGTTTACGCGCATTCCGGATTTCTTCTACCGCTATGGGTTCCGGACGGTTGAAGATCGCGCGGCTCTGCCGGACAAGATCTTCAAGGACTGCCAGAACTGCCCACGCCTGTACCGGTGTGATGAAATCGCCATGGCGCGGGGCGAGGTGCCGAAGGTTTCCATCCTTGGGCCAAGGCTGCAGGCCGAGCAACTCGTGAAGATCGCAGGGTAGCGGCAAACTGCGCGCCGGCTCCGGCTTTGTTACACTCCGGCCATGCCACAGGGTTTTTTCCTTACCTTTGAAGGGCTGGACGGATCGGGCAAGTCGACGCAACTTCGCAAGCTTGCGCAATGGCTCGAGGCGCGCGGCGAGCCGTTCCTCGTGACACGCCAGCCGGGCGGCACCCGGATCGGCGACCGAATCCGCGCCCTGCTGCTGGACTCGCGCACGGAAGCCCTGTCGCCGATGGCCGAACTTGGGCTGATGTTCTCAGACCGTGCCCAGTCCATCGCCGAAGTCATCCGCCCCGCACTCGATGCGGGACAAATTGTGCTTTGCGACCGCTATACGGATTCCACCGAGGCCTATCAAGGGGGTGGACGCCAGCTCGGATCGGAGATTGTGCGGCAACTGCACGAAGTGATGTGCGGCGGGCTGGATCCTGATCTGACGCTGCTGCTGCTGCCTGACTTCCGACGCTCCCTGGAGCGAGCGCGGCGTCGCAATCATCGCGCCGTGACGCAGTCTGCGAAGGACGAGGGACGATTCGAGAGCGAGGATGAGAGTTTTTACCGCCGGGTTTTCGATCAATATTGTGAAATTGCGCGCCGGGAACCTTTGCGTGTGGTCGCAATCGAGAGCGATGAGGAGATTGAGAGAATCCACGAGCGCATCGTAAGCATAGTAGAAGCAAGGCTTGCGCATCGGGCATGATTCCCCGGGCTGTGCCTCAGGAAGTTATCGCATGGCCACCACGATACAAACTCGAAAAGAGTTCCCCATTGTTCCCCGCGGCAAATACCGCCTGCCGCCGGGGCTGAAGCTCAATCTGCCCTTCTATATCACGCGGAAGTTCTTCAACCCCAGCGATCCGATCAAGCTGTTTGAGTACCTGCAGCGGAGATTCGGTTCGATGGCACATTACCGCATCGCGACGAGTGATGTCTTCGTGGTGCAGGAGCCGGAGTTTGTCCGGGAGATCCTGATCACCCAGGCAGACAAGTTCATTAAAGAGCGGACGCAGCAGCGGATGAAGATCCTGCTGGGAAATGGGTTGATCACCAGCGACGGCGAGTTTCACAGGCGGCAACGGCGAATCGTGGCACCGGCGTTTCATCGGCAACGCATACAAGCCTACGGGGCGGTGATGGTGGAACGCGCGCTGGCGATGCGCGAGGAGTGGCAGTCCGGCAAGGAGATAGGCGCGCTGGCCGAGATGATGCGGGTGGCGCTGCAAATTGTGGCGCGGACGCTGCTGAACACGGACGTCACCGCGGACGTGAGGCAGATCAACGATGAGGTCAATGCGATCATGGGCCTCTATCACTTCCTGGTGGCGCTGCCCCGTGCGGAAGCCTATCTCCACTGGCCGATTCCTGGGCTGATGCGCTTTCGCCGGGCGCGGAAGCGGCTGGACGCGGTGGTGAACCGGATCATTGCCGAGCACCGGGCGGATGGAGTGGATCGCGGGGATCTGCTTTCGATGCTACTGCGCTCGCGGGACGATGAGGATGACCGCTCCGGCATGACGGATGAGCAGGTGCGCGACGAGGTGCTGACGATCTTTCTGGCCGGCTACGAAACCGTGGCGACGGCGCTGACGTGGACGTGGTACCTGCTGGCGCAGAATCCGGAGGCGGAGGCGCGGATGCACGAGGAACTCGATCGCGTGCTGGCGGGCCGCACACCGACGATTGAGGATCTGCCTCAGCTTCGTTACACGGAGATGGTGCTGGCGGAGTCGATGCGACTGTATCCGCCGGCGTGGGCGATGGGGCGGCAGGCGACAGAAGATATCGAGCTGGGGCCCTATCTGCTGCCGGCGGGGAGTTATGTGTTCTTCAGCCAGTACATGATCCAACGGAACGCCGAGTTCTGGCCGGAGCCGCTCAAGTTCCGCCCGGAGCGGTTTACGCCGGAGGCGAAAGCAGGACGGTCGAAGTTCGTCTACTTCCCTTTTGGAGCGGGCGGCAGACAGTGCATCGGCGAGGGGTTTGCGTGGATGGAGGGCGTGCTGGTGCTGGCAACGCTGGCGCAGAAGTGGCGGCTGCGGCTGGTTCCGGGGCAGACGATTGGGTTGCAGCCCAAGATCACACTGCGGCCGAAGCCTGAGATCCGGATGATCCCGGAACTGAGGTAGGCTCCGCGTTTGCTACCCTGTACGCGTGGGCTTCAGCGACTTCATCGGCAATGAGACGGCGGTGCGTCACCTGCGCGAAGCGATTGCGGCGGGACGTCTGCCTCATTCGCTGCTGCTGGCGGGGCCGCGCGGAGCGGGCAAATACACACTGGCGGTAATGCTGGCCCAGGCGGTGAACTGCCTGGAGCAGCCGCAGACAGACGGGCTGCCTGACTTCTGCGGGCGGTGCGCGAACTGCGAGCGCATCGGGCAGGCGCTCGACCTGGATGCCCGCGTGGCCGAGGCGATTGCAGCGCACGAGGAGCTGCGCGAGGTCGACAAGAAGGAGACGCGAATCCTGGTCCAGACGCACCCGAGCGTACTGGTGATTCCGCCCGATCCGCCCCAGCTGCTGATCAAGATGGGACAGGTGCGGACGATGATCCGGGAGGTGCAGCGGACGCCGGCGGAGGCGCGGCGGTCAGTGTTTGTGTTCACCAGCGCATCGTTCATGAAGGAGGCGGCGAACTCGCTGCTGAAGGTGCTGGAGGAGCCGCCGCCGTATGCGCTGATCGTGCTGACGGCGGAGAATCCGGGCGAGCTGCTGCCAACGATCCGGTCACGGACGAGCCTGGTGCGGCTGGGGGCGATTCCGACAGAAGAGATTGAGCCGCTGCTGGCCTCGCGCCGGAACGACCTGAAGCCGAAGGAGCGGGCGCTGGTGGCGCGGCTGGCCGAGGGCGCCGTGGGACGCGCGCTGGGCTTTGACCTGCCGGGCTATCTCTCGGCCCGAACGGATGCGCTGGTGCTGCTGCGGAACGCGTTGCAGGCGGCGGATCACAGCGCGCTGTTCCGGATGACGGAGACGTACCGGGCGGGCGCGGAGGGCCAGCAGAAGACGGTGGCGCTGATCAAGGCGATGCGTTCGCTGCTGGAAGACCTGCTAATGGTGGTTTCCGGCGCGAGCGGGCTGATTCGTAACATTGACCTGGAGCGCGAGCTGGACGTGATGGCCGGGCAGGTGACGCTCGAATGGCTGGAGCGCGCGGCGCGGGGTTTGCAGGCGGTGGAGTCGGGCATGCGGCGCAATCTGCTCCGCAACGTGTCGCTGGATGCGTTTGCCACCGAGCTGGAGGGTGCGGCGCGGGGGTAGAAGGCGGGTTGATGCTGCCGGATGTGTACAGCGGTGCGCCGGAGAGTGCGCGTTTCCCTGAGGGCACGCACACGTTACTTTTCTCATACTCAGCAGCGCGGCTTTTTGCCGGGAAAGCCAAGAGTCGCGATAGGATACGAGCAGTCCTCCAAAGCATGAATGCAGCCCCGGACAGGGCTGCCGCATCCTAACGGCAACATCCTTTGAGAAGCTGAGTATGCCCAAGACTCCACGCATGTCGCCTATCCCGATCTCGGCAAAGGCCGGGAAGGGGCGCGATTCGATGCCAGAAGTGCGCGGCGAAGACGCCCAAAGCAAGGTAGAAGAGATTGACGCGGTCTTTGCAAGCCAGCGCAAACTGATTCGCCCGGTGCTGCCAGACAATGCCGCCGCGTATCGAGACACTCAGCGCAGGGGCTTCCGGGGGATTCTGACGCGGCGCGAACTGACCCAAGGTGCGGCGGCGGCTCACGATACCTCGCATGCCGAAGCGTTCTATTTCCAAAAGCAGATTCAGTCCCAGACACAAATGGTGTTTGTGCTGGAAGACGGTGGGCAGATCGAGGGCGTGATCGAGTGGTACGACCGAAACTGCATCAAGGTGCGGAACAACGGGCGGGTGCTGATTTACAAGTCTGCGATCAAGTACCTGTTCAAGGCCTCGGAGCGGAACGGCGACGGACCAATGACGCTGGTGTAGCCCGTATTCAGTCCACAGTTGTCAGTCCCCAGTTGTTCGCTCCCAGCGCTTTCCTACCCTGCGATTTTCAGCTGTTGAGCAGTGTCCGTTAAGTCCCATGGAATCATGATGTTACTGGGGCGTTAGGCTTGTAACTCCTTTGGATCATATACTTTACAGCGCCGGGTAATGCTACGATTTTCTACGGTTTACACGATTGGAATCGTATAGTTCTACGACTTTTTCGTAAGGTTGCGGGCGGCGTTATAGTGCGGAAAACGGATCGGGGCAGGCTCCTGCGGCCTGCCCCGTGGCGATTTGTTCCCTATTTCTATGGTAGCGAATTAGGGGGTAATTCCCGGCAAGGTGGCTGCATCAAGCGGGGAGAACTGAGTGATGCATCAACAGCGCGGAGTGGGTCGGTCTTTGGCTGATACGGCCCACACTTTCTTTCCAAAAAATTCGGCAAGAAAGTGTGGGCACCCGCGGTGTTTCCGGGATGGGCAGTTGGAAGTTGCCCGGCAGATTAGTGTGGACGGCCGGTGGGATGCGGAGCGGACGGGTGCGGCATCGGGTGGAAGGTGGGATGCGGCATGGGCGCGGGTCGAGGAGCGGGGCGGAAGACAGGTCCACGATTCGGGGTGGGACGCGGGCCGGAATTTGGCCGTGGAGCCGGGTGGAAGACCGGGCCGTTGCGGGGAGCGGAGTTCGGACGCTGGCCGCTGTTGCCGGGACGGAAGAACGGGGCGTGGCGCGGGCTGGAGCCGAAGCGAGAGCCGCCGCTGGGGCGGTTTCCGCCAGAGTTGGGACTGCCAGCACCGACGCGGTAAGGAGCGCGGAGGACGGGTACGCTTCCGCCGACGCGGTTGGGTGCTCCGCCGGGATGCGCGGCTGCGGCGGTGGAGGTGTAGCCACCTCCGCCAACGGGCGCGAACTGGAGGGTGGGCAGGGCTGCCTGTACGGGCGTGAGGTTCTGGCCGTCGATGTTGAAGGTGCGGGGCGAGGGCTTAGCTCCGCCAAAGGAGCGGAAGCCCCGGGAGAACTGATTGCCGCGGTCGACCGGATAGAGGCGCGGGACGCGGCGCCCGGGTCCGTGAGCGGTGCGAGCCGGGCGAATGAGCCTGCGGTAATGCGGCGGAGCGGACTGGATGTATGCCATGGGATACCAGCCGCCGCCGAAGCCGCCCCATCCGCAGCCGCCGGGGAACCACATCCAGCCGTTGCCGCTGAACCAGTTCCAATAGCCGCAGTGATAGGGCCACCAGCCCCAGGGATAGCCGGAGATCCAGGTGTAGCCCCAAGGATAGTAACCCCACCAGCCGTAGCCGTAGGGGTCCCAGTTCTGACCGACGCCGGCGGGCGCCCAGCCCTCGCCGTAGCCGGGAACGTTGTACCAGTCACCGTAATAGTTGAGCTCGTTCCAGGCGGAATTGGTGCTGGAAGAGGACTGATTGGCGTTGGAGGCGAGCTGGGCGAGGTCGGCATCGCGGTTGGAGTTCCACTGATCCCAGGAGTTGGGCGGGATGGAGTCGCTGAGCTGGTACATCTGAGGGTCGGAGGGATCGAAGGAGACGCTCTGGCCGGACTGGAGGGAGACGATGAGATTGTTGCCGCGGAGAATCTGGAGACCGCCCTCCATATCCGCGACCTGATAGGGGGTGTTGTCCATGTCGACGCGGATGACAGCGTTGCCGGAGGGGACGATGGTTTCCGGTCCGACGCTGAGGGTGTACTGATTGCCGACTTCGCCGTTGAACTCGTAATAGGTGAGGCCGGTGAGGGCTTCGAGGCGGCTGTTGAGGATGCCGTCGTTGGTGCTGCCGAGGCGGGCGATGAGCAGCGAGCTGTTGGGGGCGATGCGAGCGACGCTGCCATCGGCAAACTGGATTTCCGCGCGGCCCGAATCGCCGGCGACGATGCGCATGCCCTGGACCAGCGGCATATTGACGAAGGCCTGCGGAAAGGCGAGCAGGTCGCCGCTATAGACCTTGACGTCGCCGTGAACGTCGCTGAGGCGCAGGTTGCGCTGGGTGACGGCGGCGTCGGGCGGCGGCGCGGGCGGAATGGCCTGCGACTGGTCGTAAGACGATGTGCTGGTTTGTGCGCGCAGCGGCAGCGCGGGCAGGAGAAGCAGGCCCAGTGCAGCGACCACCATAGAAAATCCGCGAATGGAAAAGCGGAACGAATGGCAATGGGTATTGTGCTGCATGGCGACTCCCTCCTTGCTGGTGTGCCTCTACATATAGAAACGCGCGACGGTGGCGGTTGGTTGCGTTACTTTGCCGTCATTTCGGTGCAGCGGGGCGCGCGGGCAACTGCGCGGCGAGGGTTTGCGCGTGGCGAATGTGGCAAATGGCGATGGCGAGAGCGTCGGCGGCGTCGGCGGGCTGGGGCGGTTCGGGAAGATTGAGAAGGCGGGCGACCATGAACTGAACCTGCTCCTTCTGGGCGAGTCCGTAGCCGGTGACGGTGGATTTGATGGTGAGCGGGGCGTATTCGGCGAGGGGCAGGCCGGCGTTGGCGATGGCAAGCAGGGCGATGCCGCGGACGTGGCCGAGCTTGAGGGCAGATTTGGCGTTGACGGAGTAGAAGACCTCTTCGACGGCGACGATATCGGGCTGGTGCTCGGCGAGGAGGGTTTCAAGGCGCGAGTGGACGAAGGCGAGGCGCGCGGGGAGCGCGAGTTTTTTGGGCGGGGAGATGCCGCCGAAGGCGATGGAGGCGAGATCGTGGGAGTGGCCGGCGCGGCCGGAGGAGTGGAGAGTTTCAACCACGCCGTAGCCGGTCGTTTCAGAGCCGCAATCGATGCCGAAGACGCGCATAAATCACCGAAGCAGCGCGCCGCTATCGGGAGATCCCTTCGAGCGGCGAGCTGGCGGTAGCGTAGAGTTTGCGCGGCATGCGCCCTGCGATGTAGGCTTCGCGTCCGGCGAGGACGGCATGCTGCATGGCTTCGGCCATGAGGACGGGGTTAGCGGCGGCGGCGATGGCGGTGTTCATGAGGACGCCGTCGGCGCCCATTTCCATGGCCAGGGCGGCGTCAGAGGCGGTGCCGACGCCGGCGTCGACGACGAGGGGGACCTCGGTGATCATTTCGCGGAGGATGGCGAGGGTGGCGCGATTCTGGATGCCGAGTCCGGAGCCGATGGGTGCGGCGAGGGGCATGACGGCGGAGGCCCCGGCATCGATGAGGCGTTTCGCAAATACAACATCATCAGAGGTATACGGGAGAACTGTAAAGCCTTCCTTCACCAATGTGCGGGTAGCCTCAAGAGTGGCCTGGACATCGGGGTAGAGCGTGGCCTGGTCGCCGATGACTTCGATTTTGACCCAGTCAGAGAGGCCGACTTCGCGGCCGAGACGCGCGGCGCGGATGGCGTCCTCGGCGGTGTAGCAGCCGGCGGTGTTGGGAAGCAGGAAGTAGCGCTGGGGATCGATGAAGTCGAGCAGCGATTCCTTTGAGCGGTCGAGGTTGACGCGACGGACGGCAACGGTGACCATTTCGGCGCCAGAGGCTTCGATGGCGCGCTGCGTTTCCGGGCCGTCCTTGTATTTACCGGTGCCGACGATGAGGCGGGACTGGAATGCCCGCCCGGCGATGACCAAGGGTTCCATGAGTCTGATTGTAAGCCGAAGGGATGAGTGGAGATTTTCGAGGATGGGGAGGAAAAGAGAAAAGCCTCCGGCGGACCGGAGGCTTTCGGGTGGAACGAGAGAAGCTAGTGCTTCTTCTGGGAAGAACCGTTGTTGTTCTGCTGCGGCTTGGTAGTTCCCTTTCCGCCGTCGCCGATCTGGCCGGTGGGCGCGTTGCGGTAGTCAGAGAACTGGGCCTGCGGCGGCAGCAGCATGACGGTGATGCTTTTTGTGCGCTTATCGATCTTGTAGACCTGGCCGAAGGTCTGGTAGTCATTTCCGATGACCTGCAAGACGAGGGTGTCGCCGACGGGGATGACGGTGATCACGGCCTTGCCCTGACGGTCGGTGGTCATTTCCATGAAGCCATCGGGGCGGTTGTCGCGGGTGCTGTGGAAGATGACGTGTGCGTCGTTGACGGGCTTGTGAAACTGCTCGCTCATGACGGTGACGGTGATCTTAGCCGTGGGCGGTGGTGGTTTGTACTTGCGGCCGCGGGGATGGCTGCTGCCGTGCCACCAGTTCGCCATGAGGCCGGTCGGAAGCAGAAGCAGCACGACCAGCGGAAGGATGCGGCGAAAACGAAAGGCGTTTGCCATAGACGGAATTGTAAAACCCCCAGGGAAGTGATGAAAAGATCATTTTCGGCGCGAGATTTGTGAAATCAGGAAAGGCACGCGCGGGTCAGGTCCTGTTGACAGGGCCTAGATGAAATCGTTGCCGGAATCGAAGCCTCCACCGTCGAAGGAGCTGCCGTCGTCGAAGTTTGAGGAGTCGAAGCCTGGGTCGTTGCCGGAGTCGAAGCCGGTGGCGTCAAAGGGGCTCTGCTGGAGGTCCTGATTGCCGAAGTCCTGATTGGCGAAGTCCTGGCCACTGAGATCCTGGTTGCCGAAATCCTGATTGCCGGGATCCTGACTGGTGAAGTCAGACGGGGTCTGGGAGGGGTCGTTGATGTAGTTGTTATTGATGACGGTTTCCTCGACGGGCATGCCGCCGAAACCCATGGGCGAGCCGAAACCGCCGAATCCGTAGCCGCCGCCGAAACCGCCATGGAAGATGGATTCGATGCCCTGGAAGGCGAGAGCTCCGGCCGCGACGCCGGCGGCCGTGGTGGCGGCGGAACGCAGAAAGCTGCCGCCGGCACTCGGCTGAGGCGCATATTGCGGTTGGGGCTGCGCGGCATATTGCGGCGGAGGCGGAGGCGCCGAGACGGGCTGGTACTGTGGTGTTCCGCCATAGGGCTGCTGCGAGGGCGCGGGGTCATTGCGGTGGAGGAGATTGCCGAGGAAGCTGCTGGTACGGGCCGGCGGCGGAGGCGCGGGCTGCTGCTGCACCTGCGCGGTGAGCTGCTGGATGCGGGCCTGGGCCTGATGGAGCGAGATGTCCTGAACGATGACGATCTGAGCCAGCTTGTAAATGGCGTCGGGGTCGCGGGCGAGACCGTCTTTGAGGAGAGCCTCGGCATCGGGATCTTTTTCATTGAGCGGGGTTTTAGCGACCTGGTCGACGAGCTGCTGCAACATCTGAGCTTCCTGCGGAGTCATACGAAACTTTCCTTCCATGCGAGGCCCGGTGAGGGATATGGGGCCGGTTGATTCCTATTAGACGCAGGCGACGGGCGTGCGTCTATAAGGGGGCTGGATGACCAGCGACAAAGAAGAAGCGGAGCCGGAAGACCGGCTCCGCGAGGCATTGAGCATATCAGGATGGTTGCCAGAGCGGATTTACTGTTGCTATATCCTGCCGAGTTTTCGCAGGTGCGGCTTTTCTTGACGGAAAAGCCGCGCAGGGTCTTTTCGCTTCGATATAGACCTACAGCAAATTCGCTCTAGAAGGTGAGGTGCATGGCCATCTCGATGATGCGGTTGCTGCCGATGGTGTTGGTGACATAACCCAGCGGCGTACTGGTGTTAGTGGGAACGGTGTAGAGCTCGTAAGCACAAGCCTGGCTGGAGCCCTGACAGGTTGCGTTTCCGGGCGTGTTGGACCCGCTGGGAACCTGGACGGATGTGCTGTACGACGGCTGAACCTGTGTGCCGTTGGCATACGGGTAGTTATTGACGTTGGACGGGGCCGAGAGCTCGAGGAAGGTGGGGCTGAGCGAGACGTTGTTGCTCGGCACGTCAAAGCTGGGGGTGTTGGTGAGGTTGAAGACCTCGAACTGATAGTTGAGGCCGTAGCGATGGCGAATGAGGAAGGTCTTCTGGATGGTGACGTCAGCGCGGGACTGGAATGCCTCCCGGAAGATGTTGCGCTGGCCGCCGACAAAGCCCGTCTCGTAGACGTCGCAGAGGGGACCGCCGCCGGGACCCGCGTTGCCACCATCGGAGGTGGTATCGCAAGGCGGCACGCCGTTCTGACCGGGATTCAAGAGCGGAACCTGGAAGTCATACGCATTGAGCGCGGCCCGTGCAGGATCGACCTGTGCGAAGGCGCCAGTGTGGCCGGTTTCCGCTTCGCGGGGGCTGACGCCCTTGCGCAGCGGGAGAATCGGGTTCATGAGAGAGATATTGCCACCGAAGTATTCGTTTCCGACGGATCCAGAGTAGTCGTAAATGCTGTAGGGCATACCGCTCTGGAAGACGGTGATGCCTTCCAGCGCCCATCCGTTGGTGACGAAGTGGAACCAGTTTCTGTCACTCCTGATGAGACTGGGGATGTCGTAGACGAAGTTGGCGGTGGTTACGTTTGGCCGGTCGAAGTCCGCGCTTGCGTAGGAACTACGCAGATTCTTCGGATTGTCGCCGGTGAAGAAGAGACCGATGTCACTCTGCTCGTCGAGGGTATGGGACCAAGTATACGAGAGGCCGAACTGCAGCCCATGGGACATTCTCTTCGTGATATGGGCCTGGAGGGCGTCGTAAGAAGAGATGGCCGCGGAGGTGAATGACGTCGAGTTGGGATCATAGCCGGTAAACGGCACGCGCAGGTCGACGTTGCCGCCGCTGTAGGTGTCGTAGGGCTCGTATTTATCGATGTAGGGATTGCCATTGCCATCGAGATTGGGGCTGATGGTTTCTACGCCGTAGGAGTAGATCTGGCCGTTGATGGGATGATTGGGGGTTGCAATTCCGGGTTCGTTGAAGGGCAGCGGAACAATCTCGTGCTTGCCGCGATTGCCGACATAAGCAATGTCGATCATCAGGTTATTGCGAGGCTGCCACTGTAAGTCGAGGGTCCAGTTCTCAGAGTAAGGAAGCACGTTGTTGATGTTGTAGTTGCCGATGATCTGGGGGATGGCCTCGCAAGCGAAACCGGAGAGCGTGGTTCCGTTGTAGATGTCGAGGCCGTTGCACTCGCTTTCCTGCTGATCGAGCGTGGGCAACTGAGAGGCGATGTTGGCCGGAGTGGTGGGCGGGGTGATGCTGGTGAAAGGCTTGCTCAGGTTGCCATTCACGTTGGTGAAGGCCGCGAAGGGAGCTTCCTGAGTGACGCCGAAAGGACCGCTGATACCATTGCCAGCCGGCGGCGAGAGGTACTGGAAGTATTCGCCGCGGTTGTAGTAGATGCCGGCACCGGCGCGCCACACGACCTTATTGTGGAAGCGCTTGGGCGACCAGGCGATTCCGAGACGCGGAGCGATGCCCCACTGGCGGCCTTTGAGGGTGGAGTCACTGACGCCTGGCGTTCCGTACTGCTTGTTGTTACCGGCGACAATAAAGCCGGAGTTGGTGATGGCCGCGGGGCTGGACTGGTAGCGGCTGGGATCAAAGTTGAACATGAGGCCGTTGGCTTCGCGGAAGGGCCCGTTGAAGTCGTAACGGATACCGGCGGTGACGGCGAGGTTGGGGAGCGCCTGCCACTTGTCCTGCACGAAGGCGCCGGCATCATCGTTGCGATAGTGGCGGTTGGAATAGCCTTCCAGAACCGTACCGCTGCGGACATTGCCCTGCAGGAAGCTGGCGAAGTTGGACGTGGACAACTGCGCGTGACCGGTGCGGTTGTTGCGGATGTTGAGCTGGGTGTAGTCGAAGTTGAATCCGACGCTGATGTTGTGTTTGCCCACGGAAAAGATGGCCGTAGAGGACGGTGAGAAGCGGTTCTGGAAGTAGCCGTCGTTCACAAAGTCCGATGCGGGGCCCACGCTGAGGCCGATGGCATTGGAGTTTCTCTGGGCGAAGTCGCTGAGGCTGAGACCCGGGAAGTAATTGCCGCCGGGAACCGAGATGCCGACGCTGGATGCGCTCAGCGAGGATCCGTAGGTGCTGTAGACCTTCTGACGGGAGAAGCCGATGGTCTGCACCCAGTTGATGCTATTTCCGATGTCGATGGAGTTGCTGAGAGACGCGACCTGCGCGCCGCTGTCTTCAAGACCGGGGAATCCGAGGACGCCGCTGACGGAAAACGGGCTGACGGCCGGCGTGTGCTGATAGTAGTACTTGGCCGAGAGGTGATCGTTGGTGGTGGCATCGTAATCGAGCGAGACGGTGGCCTGGTCGCCGCGGAAGAGCGAGGTGCCGACCTGGGAGACGTCAGGATTGCCCTTGGCGAGGTTGGCCTGAGCCGCGCCGCCAAAGCCGGAGCCCTGCGCGGAGGGAATCAGATACTGGCCGTTGGGGAGCTTGGCCTGAAGGATGTCAATCGCCGACTGGTTCCACCCACTCTGCGGAAGACTCTGTGCGCCGTTGGTGGAGCAGTTGGTGTTGCCGTTGGACGCCGCGAAGTAGGAACAGAGAGCGTTCTCGATACCGGAGAGACTGCGGTCGTTGGTGAGATTGAAGGGCACCTGCATGCGCGAGAGCGCGCCGAACTGGTCAGAAGTATAGAGGTGCTGGTAGCCGAGGAAGAAGAAGAGCTTGTTTTTGACGATGGGTCCGCCGACGGTGCCACCGGCAATCCACTTGTGCAGGGAGGGATTGAGGTAGCTTGGGTCGAGCGAGCCGAGAGCTACGTCCTGCTTATAGAAGAAGGGGATGGCATTGGTCGCGTTGGTTCCATAGTGGCCGTAAAGCTGGCCGTGGAACTTGTTGGAACCGGTGCTGGTATTGACGGAGACCTGAGCGCCGCTGGTGCCGCCCTGGTCGGCTCCGTACATGGAGGTGGTGACCTGAACTTCCTGCATGAACTCTGGAGGCGGTGACGCGAGGCCGTTGCCGTTGGAACCGTAGACGGAAGTGCTGTCCTGGGACTGGCCGCCGAAGCTGGTGCCTTCACCGATGTTGAAGTTGTACCGCTGGGAGGCAAGCTGGCTGGCGCTCATGCCGTTGAAGAGATTGACGACGCTGACGCCGTTGACGGTGTAGGTGTTGTCCGTAGCGCGCTGACCGTTGGCCCAGATGTTCTGGTTGCCGAGGCCCTGGTTGGTGCCGATGCCAGCGATGAAATTCGCGCTGGTTCCGGGAGCGAGAATGGCAAGCTGGGTGAAGCTGCCGGTGGCGAGAGGCGCGGACTGGATTTCGGCCTTGTCGAGGGTGTAGCCGTTGGTCGTGTCAGTGTTGTCGAGGAGGGGATTGGCGCTGACCTGGACAGTGGTGGCGCTGCTGCCGACCTTGAGCGTGACGGGAAGTGTGGTGGCCAAGGCTTCCCGCACCGAGATGGCCGGGTAGTTCGCGGTCTGAAACCCGGAGTGATCGACCTTCACCGTGTATCGGCCGATGGGCAGGTTGAGGACCTGGAAGGTGCCGTCGTTTTTGGTCGTGGTTTTGCGGGTGAGATTGGTGTCGTTGTTGACGACAGTGACCGTCGCACCGGGAATGGCCGCGCCGGTGGGGTCGACGACCGTACCGTTGATGGAACCGAGGGTCTGCTGCGCATACAAGCTGGGGGAAAGCACGGTAAAGCAGGCAATGACCGTTATAGCGAGGGCAAAGAATGCCCGCCGGACTTGCGTCATGTTTTTTAGCCTCAAAGTAGTGTTGAAATGCGTTTTTGTTAAAAGTCAGTGGGCAAACGCTGTTCTACGTCCTCTCAAGGGTAACGACAGTACCCGGAAAGCAATGTGAATCCATTGTGAAAAGGAATCAGAAGGGACTAAGTTTCCACAGCTTTTTGACTGAAATGTAGCAGCTTATGGCAAAAGTGCAAGGAAAATCCTGCGGTGGCAGAAAGGTAAACGGGGAGTGCCGTCAGGCGTCGCGGCGGGCGCCGCGAGGGGCGAGCCGGCGTTCGATGCGGGCGAGCATGCCGAGGATCCAGTGGGAGTCATTGGCGGAGAGGTGAAAGCGATGCAGCATTTCGCGGATCTGGTAGAGGACGCTTTGATCTGCGCCGGGCTTTATGTAACCGGAAAAGTGCAAAATGCGGTGGAGGGAATGAGTGAGGCGTTCGCGGTCGGCTGAGGTGACTGGCGGAGGCGCAGACGGGGATGTCTGGGTTTCCGGCAGGGATGGGCCGGCGTGGCGGGCGAGCTCGTAGAGGCAGACGGCAACCGCCTGGCCGAGGTTCATGGATTCCTGCACGGGATGGGTGGGGATGTGGAGGATGGCCGCGCAGTGGGTGAAGTCGTCGTTGGTGAGGCCGCTTTTTTCCGAGCCAAAGACGATGGCGAGACGGCCGGAGGTGAAGCGGACGGGCAGTTCCCTGCCCAGATGTGGGAGCGAAATGACGGGGCGGATGGGCTGGCGGCGCTCGATGGAGGCAGTGCCGAGGACGAGGGTGCAGTCGGAGACAGCTCTGGCCAGCGTGGGGTATTCGCGAGCGGAGGCGAGGATGGATGAGGCACCGACGGCGGAGCGGGCTTCCTGCCAGGAGGCTTCAAAGGGCTGGACGACGCGGAGATCGGCAAAGCCAAAGTTGGCCATGGCGCGGGCGGCTGCGCCGATGTTCAGAGGGTTGCGGGTGTGCACCAGCACAACGCAGATGCGGTCGCGCGAGATGGCGGGATGCTCTGTCATGGGGCAGCCATGGTTATTTTATGACGTGAACACGGGGGAAATTCAGCAAGGGCAGGACGGATCCTTATGCCGCATTGAGGCAAGGAACCGCTACAATTCCGAGGTCAGAGGACATTATGAAGACAACGAGACGGGAATTTATTGGCGGCGGCTCGGCGACGCTGATGGGCGCAGCCGCGGGAGTTCGGGGAATGACGCAGACAGCAGCAGAAAAGACGCCGGGAGCACCTCCGGCGTTTGCGACAGCGCCGCCGGTGGGTCCTGCCGTGAACGCAGGCACGTTTGCCGAGGCGGAAAAGCTGGAGCGCGTGATGCTGAGCGAGGCGCATCGCGCGGAGGCGGCAGAGAGCTGGCAGCAGGCGATGGCTCCGCTTTACGAACGGCGGACAGGGCCGCGGAAGGTGGAGTTGCCGGAGACGCTGTTCCCTGCCTCGGGGTGGGATCCTGTGATTCCGGGCGCACCAACAGGGCCGCAGCGGAACGTGTTTGTGCCGGCGCTGCCGGATGCGGGTAAAGTTCCGGCGAGCGAGGAAGAGATTGCGTTTGCGGCGGTGTGGCAACTGGCGCACTGGATCAAAACAAAGCAGATTACGTCGACGCGGCTGACGGAGATTTACCTGACGCGGCTGAAGAAGTATGACAGCGAGCTGCGGTGCGTGATCACGCTGACCGAGGAGCCGGCGCGAGAACAGGCGAAGCAGGCGGATGCGGAGATTGCGGCGGGCAAGTATCGCGGGCCGCTGCATGGGATTCCATGGGGCGCAAAGGATTTGCTGGACACGGCGAATATTCGCACGACGTGGGGCGCGGCGCCATTTCGTAACCGAGTTCCGGACAAAAACGCGGTGGTAGTGGACCGGCTGGAAAAAGCCGGAGCCGTGCTGGTGGCGAAGCTGAGCCTGGGCGCGCTGGCACTGAACGATATCTGGTTTGGCGGGCAGACGATGAATCCGTGGCTGCTGGAGGAGGGTTCATCTGGTTCGAGCGCGGGACCGGGCGCAGCGGTTGGCGCGGGGCTGGTAGGGTTTGCGATTGGGAGCGAGACGGAAGGCAGCATCGTAAGCCCGAGCATGCGCTGCGGTGTAACGGGACTGCGGCCTACGTTTGGGCGCGTGGCGCGGACGGGGGCGATGACGCTGTGCTGGTCACTGGACAAGCTGGGGCCGATGGCGCGG
>JAJZIF010000495.1 GCA_021810735.1 Acidobacteriota bacterium | reverse complement strand
CAGCCCGTGAACGAACAGCGTCGCCGCACACGCCACAACGATGAACCACGCGACGATGTCCGTGAACAAGGAGCCTACAATCACATCCAGCCTGGAGGCGCCCAGTTGCTTGACACTGATTCCCTTTTCCACCACGGAAGATTGCAGATAGAACTGCATCCACGGAGCGATGGTCGTGCCCACCACGGCCAGGGTCATGGTGATATAGGAGGAACTGCGCCACACGCTAGGAGGCGGCAGCTTCACAGTCGCGATCATCGCCGTGTGCCAGCTGGGACCGGAAAGAACGCCCGCGATGATGTAGCAGATGTAGAAGACTGAGGCGACCAGAAATATTTTTTCCACAATCTTGTAGTCGCCCTTGACCACCAGCAGCCATACCAGCAACGCGCACAACGGAACAGACACATACTTGCTGATGTGAAAGAGCTGCATGCTCCCGGCAATGCCGGAAAATTCCGCGATCACGTTGCCGAAATTCACGATGACCAACAGGATCATCGTGAAAAAAGTGATTCGCAATCCGAAGTGTTCCCGGATCAGATCGCTCAATCCCTTGCCCGTCACGACTCCCATGCGGGCGCACATCTCCTGCACCACAATGAGCGCCAGGGTGATGGGAATCATGGTCCACAAAAGTTCATAGCCGAACTGCGCGCCTGCCTGGGAATACGTGAGAATGCCGCCCGCGTCGTTGTCGGCGTTCGCGGTGATAAATCCCGGTCCCAGGACCGCGAAAAACAAAAAAAGCTGGGTCGTCCAACGTCGCCGCATGGCAGTGCTCCGGATGCTTCAGAGTACACGATGATGGGCATCCGCCGAGCCGCGATGCGGCAGATTGTTGGAATCCTGCCAGCCTTGCGTGTCCTGTTCAGGAACTTTGCAGCAGATGGTTGAAACGGCTGGCGCGCAGTCTCCAGTTTTCAGCTCCGGCGGATTGTGCGATGGCCCGGATGTGGGCCGGATTGCGCGAAGAAAACAGAACCATCCCGCCAGCGTTGCGCAGCAGCGCAAGGCCCATCAGCAAAGCCGCGCAGGCGTCCGCTTGCGATAGGTCCGCTTCGACGGCATCCGACCAGCGGCGGCAGATCTCCGGATCGCGTTCCATCGCGGTCCGCAGTGCAGGCAAAGCGCCGGAGATCGCACGATGCTGGATGCGGAAGGCAGCGGAGAATCGCGTGGGATTCAGGTCCAGAATCGACCACTCGTACTGCAGCACCCGGCAGAATTCCCGATGCGTTTCCCAAATCCCCTCCACCCGGCTGCGCTCTGCTCCCACTCCATACGAGCCTATTTTCCCAGCTTGCCGCAATTCGCTGAGCAGCGGAAGCAGATCGGAGCCGGTCAGGTCTTCGGGAGATGGTTCATGCAGCAGCCAAAGGTCCACCCGCTCGACGCCAAGCTCGCGCAGGCTGTGCTCCAGGGATGCGCGACCCTCCGCAGCGGAAAACTGCGCTTTCCTTTTGAGTCCGGCAACGCGTGCCGCTGCGCGCGCCCGTATCCCCGGAAATCGCCGGGCCAAAGGGCGCACCGCTGTGCGAACGACCTCCAGCAGGCCCGCCCGCGCCGGAGCCTGAATGCCATACTTCGTCGTGATCGTCACGTCCGGCTTGCCGCGCAGGAACTTGCCCAGGCAGCGCTCGGCCTGTCCATGCCCGTAAGACGGCGCCACATCGAAGTGACGGATTCCCTCCTCGTATGCCGTCTCCAGCAGCAGCAGCGATTCTTTTTCGCTGATCCCGCCCATCAGGCCCGAGCAGCCGAAGCCGAGCCGCGTCGTGGTGCGTCCTGTGTCCGCCAACTCCATGGATTCAAGCATGGACATTCCGGCCGTCCGGGGACATCGCACCAGCCTGGCGGCTGACCAGATGATCGGCCAGCCGAATCGCAAGCGCGATCAGCGTGTGCGTGGGATTCGAAAATCCTCCGGCAGGAAACACCGAGGCGCTGCAGACATACGCGTTGTCGATCCCATGCAGTTTCAGGTTCGGGTCCACCACACCATCAGCCGGACTTTCAGACATGCGGGTACCCCCCATGTCATGATGGCTATTGTCAAAGGTGACATTCGCGAATCCATCCTCCCTGTCCAGTTCCGGCTGGGGGAGAATCCCGGTCGCGCCGAGAGCGGCAAAATTTCTCCGCGCTTGCTCCGTGAACTCGCGGACCGTCTTCCACTCCAGCGGAGACACCCGCCAGTCAACCTTCGCTTGCAGGAGCCCGACGCCGTCTCGAACGTCGCTCAGAGTGACGCGGCTTTGCGACGTCGGCTCCTGTTCGCAATGCACGCGCAGCCAGAAACTGGAGTCGCGAGACCACCAGGCGCGGCGCTGCACCCGGTATCCGTAGGCCAGCATCAGCATGGTTCCGGACTGCCTTGCGAGACTCGGCAAATCCCGCCATCCCGCCTGAGATTTCCTGTTACGCAGAAAATCTTTGGCCAGCCGCTTCGCTCTGCGTAGTTGTTTCTCGGCTGGATGGATGCAGGTGATCGCGCCGGCGATATTCAAAATCCGCCGCTTCTGCTGCTCCGCAACAGACAGCCTGAATTTTGGATGGTATTTGAAGCCTTTGATGTACACATTGGCAAACCAGCGGCGCAGGCGCAGAGCGTCTTGTGCCGGAATGCTCGCGGCGTTGTAATCGATGTGGCTTTGAAAGTGCTTGCCCAGCAATCCGCTCCGATTCCAGGCTTTCGCGCCGATTTCCTCACCTGCCTGCAGAAGAAAACGTATCGCCTCAATGGTTCCCAGGCAGAAAACGAACCGCGCGGCGGAGAAGTCGTGCTGCCGCCCGGAAATCGTTCGGCAATGCAGCCCGCGCAGTCTCGTTCCGTCTTCGCGGAACAACATGGCTGTCGCAGTCGCGTGCAGGACGACGCATAGCTCCGAAGAATTCAGTACGTCCGCGTAGAGCCGGGCGAAGTTTGGCTCCGGACACCACCGGGTAAAGTAGCATTCCAATTCATCGCCCAGCGGCGGAGGATCAGTCTTCATCTGCTGCCATACTTCTTCGTCGGTTTGCAGCGCTGCGGAAAGCCCCTCGGCAGCCAATGCACGCTGGTAATACGGCTTCAGCTCCGTTTCGTCCAATGGCCATCCGCTTCCCGGCAGCCACGCGCGGGCCGCAAAATCGCCCTCCCTCAATCCCAGGATTTGGCCGCCCCATGCCGTCGAGGTGCCACCCAGCACACGACATCCTCCGGCGTGAGCCGTTCGGCGCGGCTGCCCCGTATAGAAACAGGCATTTAAATTCTGAACGGCTGTTTCCATGCCCGCGCCGCCACTTTCCAACAGCAGCACACGCTTTCCCTGCCGCAGCATTTCCGCGCTCAGCACAAGACCTGCCACACCAGCGCCCACAACACATACATCAGCCGCAAAGTCTGGCAGACTAGGGCGTGTTAACACTACTGCAATGCAATTCGTGTAGTTTGTTGGAATGGAGATCAGCGAAGAGCAGTACGCAAGGATCGAGGAAAGTCTGCCGGT
>JAJZIF010000494.1 GCA_021810735.1 Acidobacteriota bacterium | reverse complement strand
GATCGCCATCCGCGTTCAGGAAGACCGAATGTGCGGTGTCGGGGCATCCGGCTCGCGAATGTCATACCCTCGCACGGTTCAGAGCCGTGCCAGAAAATAGCTACTTATACCACGGGCTGTTAGGCCTTATCGTACACAAAAAAGCCGCGCCCGCTCTTACGCCCCAGCCAGCCGGCATCCACCATGCGGATCAACAGCGGGCATGGCCGGTACTTGGGATCGCCCAACCCCTCCTGCAACACGCGCATGATGTCCAGGCACACATCCAGGCCGATAAAGTCCGCCAGCGTCAGCGGTCCCATGGGATGCGCCATCCCGAGCTGAAAAACCTGGTCCACAGCCTCCGGAGTCGCCACACCCTCCATCACGGCGTACATTGCCTCATTCAGCAATGGCATCAGAACCCGGTTGGACACAAAGCCGGGAGCGTCATTCACCTCCACCGGAGCCTTCCCCAGCCTCTCGGCCAGTGCCTTCACCGTGTCAAAGGTCTCCTGCGTCGTCGCCAGTCCGCGAATCACTTCCACCAGCTTCATCACCGGTACGGGATTGAAGAAATGCATCCCGATCACACGCTCCGGCCGATTCGTGAACGCCGCCAGCTTCGTAATTGAAATCGACGAAGTGTTGCTCGCCAGAATCACGCCTTCGCCCGCTATCCGGTCCAGATCCTCAAATATCTGCCGCTTGGTCTCCAGCCGTTCGGTCGCCGCTTCCACAATCAGATCGCAATCGGCCAACACACCGCGGTCCAGGGTTCCGGTAATGCGCCTCATGGCCTCATCGGCTTCTTCCTGAGTCAGCTTGGCCTTGCTCACTTCGCGGCCCAGATTTTTCCGGATCGTCTCCATCCCGCGATCCAGAAATCGCTGTTCCACCTCGCACAGCCGCACCGCAAAGCCGCTCTTCGCGAATACATGCGCGATGCCATTGCCCATCGTGCCCGCGCCAACTACGCCTACCGTCTTAATCTCACTCACCGTCCATCTCCTTCCGCGCAAACCCAAAACATGTGAGTCTACCAGCGCTGGAGGCAATCGCGCGAGCCGAATTGAATTGCCCTCACCGTCCTAGCTTCACATCCGCAAACACAAACCCGTCGCGCTCCACTACTTCTCCGCTCTCAATGGGGATCTCCTCGTGAAACATCGGCCCGCCATAAACGAAGCTGTGAAATTCCCCATTCTCGCCGCAGGGATCCACCCCCTCCGGCAGCTCCCGCAGCAGCGCCTCATCCAGGTCGCGCCCTGCGAGCTCGCGCGGCAGCCTCCTCGGATCCACGCACACCAGCCGCGTCTTCACGCCTGCGGCAATCATCTCCCGCACCAGTTCGCGCGTATCCAGTCCCCAGACCGGAAACACTGGTTCCAGCCCGGTTCCGGCCAGCTTCTCGACGCGATATTGCCGCACATCTTGCAAATAGAGGTCGCCAAACGCCACCGCTTCCACGCCCTCAGCCCCGGCCCGCGCGCACGCTTTCCCCATGGCGGCTTCGTACTGCTCATTCGAACACGGCCAGGGCAGCGGAACCGTCACCAGCGGCAAGCCAGCCGCCCGCGCCTGCGCTTCCACCAGTTCGCGCCGCGTGCTATGCATCGCCACGCGGTCAAAATGCCCATTCAACGTCGTCAGCAGCGCCACCACTTCCACGTCCGCCTGCTGCCGCAGCAAGTACAAGGTCCAAGCGCTGTCTTTCCCGCTGCTCCAGCTCAACCACAGCTTCTTCGGCTTCATCGCTCCAGAGTAACTGCAAACCGCCGCCACTCCAGTCCAAAGCACCACACCCTATACTGAAACCTGCATGCAGGTGTATTCCAGGTTTCTTCGCTCCGCCACGTCGCCCACCCACTTTCCGCCTGTGTCCGCACCGGAGTTCGCCTTTCTCGGCCGGTCCAACGTCGGCAAATCGAGCCTCATCAATGCCCTGCTTGGCTCGCGCCAGGCAAAAGTCTCGTCCACGCCCGGCCGCACTCGCGCCATCAACTTCTTCAGCCTCAGCACATCGCCGGATCGCCAGCAGCCTGACTTCCTTTTTGCGGACCTGCCTGGCTACGGCTACGCAAAAATCTCCAGGTCCGTCTCCGCCGAGTGGCCAAAATTCATTGAGCCCTACCTTGCCGAGCGCCCCACGCTCGCGCTCTGTCTCTGCCTGGTTGACAGCAATATCCCGCCCCAGGCCAGCGACATCCAGCTCACGGAATTCCTCCGCAGCGTCGAACGTCCTTATCTCGTCGTCGCCACCAAGGCGGACAGGCTCTCGGGAAATGGGCGCACCAAGGCAAAACAAACCCTAGGACGCGCACTGGGCACGGATAATCTGCTTCTCTGCTCGGCCAAAACCGGCCTGGGCATCAAAGATCTGTGGAGTGAAATCTATCGGGTCGCCGAAGAACACGGCGCCAAATTGAAATAGCTGGCTGTCTGCACCCGATCTACCGTCGTTTCCGCTGCAACGTTTTCGGTTCAACCGTTTACAAGAGAAACGCTGCCCGATGGCTTTTCTTTAAGAAAAAGCCATTCCAACGGTTGTCGATCTGTCTAGGTAGCAGCTGAAGGCGGTCTACAACTCCACCGGTGTGCCATCCCGCACGACAATGACCTGCGCGGCCAGCGCTGCGTCCTTGTGCAACGCAGCCATCATCCGCGTTGCTTCCGCGTCGCGCATCCGTACGCATCGCTCTGCGCCCAGCCGGCGCCCCATGTAGCGGGGAGCCCGCTGCAGCCACCTGCGCCTCCATAGGGTTTCCTCGACATCCTCGCCAAGTGCACCGGCCGCCAGCTCGTCCACCCGCGCCAGTACCGGCCCCGCCGCCCATGCAGCCGCCTCGTTCCGCAGCTTCCACGTGACAAGCTCTCCTGGGGCGGTTCCAGCTTCCAGCCGTGCCGCACCCCGGTCCCGCAGCGGCCCCGCCGTAAGTACATTCCTGCCCGCCATCATCTCAGGCTGTAGGCCGCGCTCCACCATCTCCCGCGCGCTCGCTTCTGAATCAGCCGAAAGACAGACCGATACCGGCTGTTTCCTGCGCACTTCGTTTTTCAGGATTCGCAGCGCCTCGTCCAGATCATTCACCACAAAGTCGCATATGCCGTAGCGCAGCAACTGCTTGCCCCGCTCGCGCTGTCCATCCACGGCCAGCACCGCCGAGCCTGCCACCGCACCCGCCACGAGGGCTGCGATTCCCGCCGCATCCAGATCAAACACCGACCCCAGCCATCCGCCGAGTCCGGCATCATGACTCGGGGCGACCTTGGTTTGACCTTTGGCCAGCCCTCTCAATGACGCATAGGCATCAAAGACCTCGCCCACAGCGGGCATGGCCAGCTCGCTCTTTGCCGAATCCATCACGCCTTTGATTGTATGAAAGAAAAGAGGAAAAGATGCTGCCCGAACTACCAGCTGGAGTAAGGCTTTCCATTTGATCCAATCGCATCCGATCCGCTGTGGACATTGTCGATACCACCGTCGCTCTGTTCGATATATGAGAGCGAGTCGCTCGTATCCGTCACCCAGGTG
>JAJZIF010000493.1 GCA_021810735.1 Acidobacteriota bacterium | reverse complement strand
CATCTCCGTGCCCTTGGTGGAAGGTGGCGGTAATTCCCGCGCTGGTTGCTACCGTCGGTTCGTCGATTCCATCGGCGTCTCCACCCGCCATGGTGGGGGTTATCGTCGTTGCCGCCCCAGCGTTCTTCTTCGTTCGCTTCGCACGGTTGCGCTCCACGCGCGCCCCTCCAGCCGTAGTTCTCTAAATCCGTCTCCTTCAAAAGAATTCTGATCCGGCAGCAGACCTGCCGATACACCCCGGCGTCTGCGTCCCGTCTTCTGCCTGATGGGATGCACTCCGCGACCATCTTCAGCGGCCCTGCCGATGTCGGCTTGTATTGCCCTGAGAGGGGAAAAAGGGAAACGATGCGGAAACATCTGAACATCACATTCCTTGTCTTTTTTCTTTCGCTATACAGTTCGCATGCGCATGCAACTGTATTCGGCGAATTGCAGGGCATTGTGCACGATCCACAGCATCGCCCCATCGCGAATGCGCTGGTCACGATTCATGCCGCCGACTCCCAATTTATCCAGACAGCCCACACCGACCGGAATGGCTATTTTTCTTTTCCAACTCTGCCCTTAGGCAACTACATAGTTTCGATTTCCAGTTCAGGCTTCGATCTGCTGCAACAGACCATCAAGGTGTTTGCCGACAACTCCCTTATCCTTCACTTTCCCTTGCAGGTTGGCAGCATCCAGCAGTCTATCCACGTCACCGCCCAATCGAACGTTGTCAATGGAAACTCCGTCACCCCTACTACCCTCATCAGTCGCCGCGACATCGCCCACACGCCGGGAGCAGACCTCACCGACAGCCTTGCCATGATTACGGACTATGTGCCCGGCGCCTACATGGTGCATGACATGCTGCATATGCGCGGCGGCCACCAGGTGAGTTGGGAGATCGATGGCGTCGAAATTCCCAACACTAACATCGCAGACAATCTGGGCCCGCAGATCGATCCCAAAGACATCGGCAATCTCGAAGTGGAGCGGGGCAGCTATAACGCGGACGTCGGCGATCGA
This sequence comes from Acidobacteriota bacterium, assembly GCA_021810735.1. The sequence goes on along the minus strand of JAJZIF010000493.1, from coordinate 2,505 downwards.
ACCTATGGCGTCTTCGACGTGTCTCCACGGACCGGCTTTGAACGCAACAACGAAGCCGAGCTTCTTCTCAGCGCAGGAAGTTACTATCAGACCAACGATCAGCTCAACTTTGGCAGCCATACGGAGAAGTTCGCGTACTATGCCAGCCTGAATGGAAACCGGACGAATTATGGTCTAATGCCACCCGTCCCGCAGCCGTACCATGACGCCGCGAACGGATACGGCGGATTTTCTTCCTTGGTCTACAACCGGACGCCACGCGACCAATTGCGGCTGGTGTCGCAATTGCGCACGGACTATTTCCAGGTCCCCTATGATCCCAACCCGAACGACTACGAAAACCAACAGTACAACTCCAGCGGCCTGCGCGATAGCCAGCATGAACTCGATGGATTTTCCGTCTTTTCCTGGGTGCACACTTTCAGCCCCACAACCTTCCTGCAGCTATCGCCGTACTACCACTACAACAGCGCCAACTACACTCCCCGCCCGAACGAAACTCCCGTGGCGACCGTCTCCGATCGGGCATCCAATTACGCCGGCCTGCAGGCTTCCCTGACAACGCAAATCGCCAAGAATACGTTGGAAGCCGGCTTCTATTCTTTTGGCCAGCATGACAGTTATAAGTTCGGCGTATTCAATCCCGGCCAAGACCCAAATGTCCCGTGCCAGAGTCCAACCAACCCCGGTTACAACCCCTTGGCTTTCCCGATCTGCAGCACTGCCATCGGTGGCATTACCGAAGAGTACGTCTCGGACAATTTCAAAGCGACGAGCTGGCTCACTCTCATCGCCGGCCTGCGCGCATCGCAATTCACCTCCGCCATTACGGAGATCGAAAACGATCCACGCTTTGGAATCGCCATCCAGATCCCAAAAATCGACTGGGTGTTCCGCGCGTTCTACGGCCGCTACTATCAGCCACCGCCGCTACTCACCGCATCCGGACCGTTGCTAAATTATGCGCACAGCAACAATACAGCATTTCTTCCTTTACATGGCGAACGGGACGAAGAGCATCAATTCGGGGTGCAAATCCCGTTCCGCGGCTGGCTCCTGGACGCAGACAACTTCGAAACACGCGCCAACAATTTTCTCGACCACTCGAACGTCGGTGAGTCCAATATTTTCTTCCCCGTCACGATCGACGGAGCGCTCATCCAGGGGTGGGAACTTACTCTCAACTCGCCAATGCTGTGGCGCTTCGGGCAGGCGCATCTTGCTTATTCGAACCAACTGGCACAGCAGCGCGGCGCCATAACCGGCGGGCTGGCTTGCGTTCCCATTACGGCCCCCCAGTGCGATTCCAGTTTCAACTACGTTCCGCTCGATCATGACCAGAGAAATACACTCAACGTCGGCATGAATGCAACGTTTCCAGGCAACGTCTACGGCTCGTTCAATTTCTACTACGGCTCGGGTTTTACGAACGGAGACTATGGCGATCCCAACTCGCCGTATCCAGGTGAATATCTGCCGCATGACACCAACCTAAGCCTTTCGCTGGGAAAAACGTTTCGCAAAAATACCACGGTCGCCATCAACGCCACGAATGTAACCAACCATCGTGTGTTGCTGGACAACAGCCTCACCTTTGGCGGCTTTCATTACAACGCCCCGCGCCAGTTCTACGGCGAGGTGCGCTACCATTTCAGCTACGGCAGCCTGTTTCATAAATAAGGAAATGTAGATGATATTGCCAGGAAGATCGAAGCAGGCTACGCGACGCCTTGGGTCTGCCGGACGGCTAGCCATGGCGCTTGGCTGTCTCTTCATCAGCTTGTGCGGATGCCATACGAACTCGAAGCAAGCCGGGGGAGGCAATGCGTCGGCCTCCTCGCAGAAACAATATTCTGTCCGCGGCAAAGTGATTTCTGTCGACCAGAAAGATGGCGTGATCGCGCTCGACACGGAAGAAATTCCAGGATTCATGGAAGCCATGACCATGGCCTACACGTTGCAAGATCCGTCCGTTGCGTCCGAGTTGCATCCTGGCGACAAGATCACCGCTCAGTTACAGATCACCGGGCAGGGTGCGGTCCTCAGCCAGGTCGTTATCATCCAGCAGGCCAATCTGAATGTCCTGCCGCCGGTGCAGTATCACGTTCCTCAGCCCGGCGACGCAGTGCCGGATTTTCACTTTCGCAACCAAAGCAATCGCGAAATTTCATTGCGCCAATTCCGCGGCAAGGTGCTGGTGCTTACATTTATTTACACGCGCTGCCCCTTTCCCGAATACTGCCTGCGGATGAGCCGCAATTTTGCCCATCTGGATCAAATGCTGGCCAAAGATCCGAAGCTGTATGCGCAAACACATCTGCTCAGCATCAGCTTCGATCCCAAATACGACACTCCCGCGGTGTTACGCAGCTATGGCGGCGCGTATGCTGGCCGAAATACAAAAGAAACATTCCAACACTGGGATTTTGCCGCACCTTCTCAGGCGCGGCTTGCATCTGTATTGCAGTGGTTCGATGTCGGCGTCACTTCGGGCAACGGCACGGT
>JAJZIF010000492.1 GCA_021810735.1 Acidobacteriota bacterium | reverse complement strand
TGGCCTGCCAGTCTGCGCATGGCATTTTTCAGCAGCGTTTGCAGACCCTCTGTGATAAATGTCCTGCGGTAGAACTCGACAGGATTCTTATATTCCTCGGCTCCCTCGCCCAGATACACCTGCCACAAATCCGCGGCGAACTCGGCCTGCATGTAGCGTCCGCTGGCTACATCTGGATGCGGCACGGCAATCTCACGCCACGGGCGAAGCCCTCCGGCTGGCCGACCTTCCACAGGGGTCGCCGCTTCTTTGCGCTGCTCGCGGCGCACTTGCTCCTCATATTTCAGCCGAAGCAGTTCCGCCTTCAGCGTTTCCGCTTCTCCGGCTCCCAGTGCGCTCACAGACTTCAGCAGTAACGAAACCGAGTCCAGTGCGCGGTAGGCTTCATCTGTCGAGAATGGCTTCTGGTGCGCGTGCTTGTTCCGTACCTGGATCAGTTCATTGACCAGCGTGCGCTCAGAAGGCCCAAGAGTTCGCTTGAAGACCTCATTCCACTGCCCCAGCATGACGGACAACAGCGCCTGCACATCCCAATTGATTTCTCCGCGCTTCAGTTCATACGCGCGGGTTTGCCAGTCGGGAAAACTCGGCAGCACCGTCTCCTGCCATTTTTGCTTGTACGCACCTTTCAGTTCGCGCTCCACAAAGGGATAAAGCCCTGTTTTGAGGAGTTCCAACCCGCGCCCAATGCGTTCTGCATTCGTCACTGCCATCTATCGTTCTCCTGTCAGCGTGAACTCTCTGCCGCGTATGGCTGGCCATGCCACCACCAACGCATTGTAGTATCCGGCCTCTTCCGCCCAACCCTTGCGTTCGCACAGGGTATACAGGCGATAGGCCAGTTCCCGCGCAGTCTCCGCCAGTCCGCCCACGCGGGATACCAGCTCCGCCGCGGCATCCTGGCCCTTCTGGTCGAGCCGGTAGATCAGATGTTGCGTCACTTCCCACACGGTAATGCGGTTGTCCGTGGCCGGGTTCCATTGCGGATCAAGCTCCTTGCGCTCCAGTAGGCGAACCTTGCCACCATGCGAGGAGAGGATGCCCGCCTCTTCCACGCCCCGCACGCTCACGCCTTTGGCATTGGCTAGAACTTCGGCGCGGCCATACTCGCCGGTGTCGTACATGCGCTCTTCAAACCAGACCAGCGCCCAGCGCGTCTCGCGGTCGTAGTCGCTCTCCTGCTCAGACAAGACCTCATCCAGTGCGGCATTGATGAGTCCAAGCGCGGTACGCACTCCCATAGGTCTGCCGTCGCTCTCCATCACTTTGGAGTAGCGGGAGAAGATGCCCATGCCGGGGCCGATGGCAGCCTGCTGCAAATCGACGGGCGCAATGTTGCCTTGTTGCAGTGTGCGAATGGCCGGGCCAAGTTCGCGCTTCAACGTGCCGAGAAAGTCCTTGCGTGTGGTAAGCGGTGCATCGTCTGGACGGGGGCGGCAAACAAGAACAATGGAAGATGCGAGCGCATTGGTGCCTTTCGCAATCATTCTGCCCGCGCCTTCGGTTCTCATGGGCCAAGTTCCGGTGACTTGAAAGCCTGCCGAGAACAATCCCTCCAGCATCGTCTCCCAGCCCGTCGAGGCCGTGGCGTTGCTGCTGTCGTCCTCGTCATCGTCTTGACTCTCGGACTGTTTGAAGGCGTAGTAGATGGTGACGGGATAATCCGGGTGCTGCCCAGAACGAACTCGACGCATCGCTTTTCCGAAGCCATCCTCAAAAAAATCCTTCGCCTCGTCTTTGCCACCTTCAAATCGATAGGGTGTCGCGATAAGTTCTTGTTTCTTGGGAACCAGCAAGGTACTCATCAGTTGCGGATAGAGGCCGTGCAGCGAACGCCGTAGCCAAACGTAAAAGAAATCGGAAAGATCAGCATAACCGATGTTGTCGTAGTAGGGAGGATCACTAGAAAAAAGGACTTGGCGTTCGTCTTCGACTGTTGCATCTAGCTGACCTGCCTCGGCGATACCTTTTGCCGGGGTATGGCTAATCGCATCCACGATCTTGTCAGCAAACATTTGAAAACTTCCACCTACTACCCCAAACGGATTTGCCTCCGCATAATCCCATGTCATCGGGATAGCCTGTCGCGCAAATGTTTCACGAAAAGCACCGCGATCACTCATCCACGTAGTTATGGTCGACCAAAGATTTGCTCCTTTGTCCGCAGCAAATGCCACATATGTAGCAATTGCATTGGCATAATCTTCGCCCGCGCCGTCGGCGATGGCCTGAGCGCGGGCTTCGGTCACCAGGTCGGAGAAGGTTGTCAGCGCGACCAACTGCCTTGGCGTGAACAGGTCGCCGAAGGTCTTCATGCCGAAGGCTGGTGGTGAGAACCAGCGCGGATTAGTGGGCATGTCGGCTTCCGGCTTCCATGTTGGCGTGGCCAACTTCGCAATGCGTTCTTGCTCGTCGTTTGGCTCAATATAGACGCGACCCCGTTCCCCCTCTGCGACGATTGCCAGCAACCGTGCGCCCATCCGCCCCGCCATTGCTTCTGCCTTCACATGCGTATCCAGGGCCGTCTGGCTGCAAACAATACAACGAAAATTTGAACCTCTCCCGGTCTTGGTCGCTGGCGGCACCGTCCCCGCGCCGGTCTTCACGGTGAAGCGAATCGTGCGCGCGGCCTGATCTACTACTGGCTCGACCCAGGCTTCCTTGCCTTTTTTCGTAGAGAGCGCAAAGCTGCGCACCAGCGGCATCTCCGCGCCGCAGGCTGGGTTCGGACATTGCACCGTCCGCGCCCACAGCCATGCAATCACGGTGGCATCTTTTCCATCCGGCAGTCGCACCGGAGGATACAAATTCCCGATGCGCGCCTGTGCCTTGGCCCGCATCCATGCGCCGTAATAGCGGACATCCTCCGCCAGGCCCAATGCGCCGGGATAGGCGGCATCGTTGAGCGTGCCGCGTCGCCGAGCCTCTGGATTGATGGGCGCGCGATTGGCAAACTTCGGCGGAATCTCAATCAGCGCCTTGGTAATCAGCACAGCGACGGGATTCAGATCGCTGCCATGCGCCTCCAGACCCAGCCGTTGCGCTTCCAGCGGAATGCTGCCGCCGCCGCAGAAGGGATCGTAGATCGCAGGCGGATGGCCGTCCGTCGAACGCATGATTTCCGCATGGGCCTCGGCCAGGACATTCTTATCGTTCGTTGCCTCCCAGGGCATCATGCGCTCAATAATGCGGAAGAGACGTTGGCGCTCGGCCTCCTGCAACTCCGGCGTGGGGAATTGCTCCGGCAGGCTGGAAGGATCGTCCACAAGAGAAGCAAAGAGTACCGCGCGGCATGTCGCCAGCGGACGGCGCGCCCACCACAGATGCAGCGTGGACGGGTGGCCGTGGCGGATCGACTTCTCCCGCGCCGAGGCAACGTTGATGGCTTCCAAAGGCAGTGCAACTTCAATCAGTTTCTTCTTAACCATGGATGGCTTTCATCTTAATCTTTCACGCAGGAACCTCTGCCATCTGCAACAACTCCGACAGATTGTAGTTGACGCTTTCGACGGCAAAATC
>JAJZIF010000491.1 GCA_021810735.1 Acidobacteriota bacterium | reverse complement strand
TGTCAGCCATGAGCCGGCGAGAATTCATGGCAACATCCGCAGCTTCCCTGATTCTCACCGCTACCGGGAAGCAGGCTGCTGAGACTCTTACCTCCGAAGCTATTCCAGAGGACAAAGCCTGGTATTCCGCTATGCAACGCTGTGGGCAGATCAACTTCAATGAAAAAGATCCTCTTACTATGGATGCCAATGCCTGGATGGACTATTGGGCGTCCTTGAAGGTGAATGCAATTTTGCTGAATGGGGGTGGCATCATGGCGTTTTACCCCACGAAGGTTCCCTACCAGCATCGCAGCGAGTTCTTAGGTTCGAGAGATCTGTTTGGAGACATGGCGGAAGCCGCACGCAAGAGGGGGATTCGCGTTGTTGCGCGCATGGACTGCAATTTTGCATATGAAGAAGCATTCCAGGCGCATCCGGAGTGGTTCCAATATAACGCGAATGGCTCGCCGAGGCGCCATGCCGAGTGCCCGTGGTTATACGCCACATGCATGTTTAGCACTTATTTTACTGAGCAGATGCCTGCCATATACCGTGAGATGAATCATCTGTACACGCCAGACGGCTTTTTTACCAACGGCTGGCCAAGCACGGGGTCTCTCGGGGTATGCCATTGTCCTAATTGCCAGAAAATTTATCAGGAAAAAACGGGTGGCGTTCCGCCTGAAGGTACAGATGCCGGGAGTGCCGTTTATCGCAAATACTATGGCGTTTACATGGACCGCATTACTGAAATCTGGAGTCTTTGGGAAAAGACGGCAAAGGAGGGAAACTCCAATTCCGTCTATGTTGGAAACCTGGGCGGTGGGATCGATACGGTGAAAGACGTTAAACGCCTCAGCGAGGTTGCGGCTTGGTTTAACGCCGACAATCAGGGTCGCAGAGGGAATACGCCTATCTGGGAATGCGCGCAGCAGGGGCGCGTGGCTCGGTCTGTAATGGATGGCCGCACAGTGACGAATGTCATTGGCGCTTACAGCAATACCAGCATCGACTGGCGGCATACGGCAAAGGCGCCTGCCGAGGCGACGATGTGGATGGCGCAAGCCACGGCGAGCGGCATGGTGCCCTGGTACCATTGGCTGGGCGGTCAACCGGAGGACAACCGCTGGCGCGAGACTGGCCGAGTGTTCTTTGACTGGCTCGCTGCCAACCAGACCCATTTCCGCAACCGCCGATCTCTGGCCAATCTTGCCATCCTTTACCCGCAGAGCACCATTGCGTTCTATGGTTCCAACGGCACCCACAGCCGAAAGTTGAATCGCGCGACCATTGACCAAACCGACTATCTACAGGGTCTCTACGCTGCTTTACTCCAAGGCCGATTCTTGTTCGATTTTGTTCATCAGGAAAACCTCAATGCTGCCACCCTTAAGCCTTATCGCGCGCTGCTGCTTCCCAATGCGGCCTATTTGCGTGATAGCGAGTGCGAGGCCATTCGCGACTACGTGAAGTCGGGAGGCTCCGTGCTCGCTACATTTGAAACCTCCCGCTACAACGAGTGGGGCGTTCAGCGAGAAGATTTCGGTCTTAGGGACGTCTTCGGCGTCGGTGTAGCTGGCGAAGTCATTGGCCCTTTCGATAACAGCTACATGCATATAGATCAACCCCATCCAGTCTTAAAAGGATTCACGGGTACTACAATTCTTCCTGGTGCGGAATTCAGAGTACCCATTACTCACTTAAAAACCGAAGCCCGCAATCTGAGCGTAATACCCCACTATCCCGCGTTCCCGCCGGAAATGGTCTATCCTCGCATCCGGCGAACCGAGGAGCCCGCTGCCTCATTCCGCGAGCAAGGATCTTCGCGCATCGTGTACTTTGCAGGAGATGTTGCCCGATCCTTCTGGATTTCAGGCAATCCCGACCTCAGTCGGCTACTGATCAATTCGATACATTGGATCTTAAACGGCCAATCGCTAACCGCTACGGTCGAGGGCAGCGGCATAGTGGAGATGTTCGCCTGGGAGACTGACCCTGGGTTCGCCTTGCATTTTCTCAATTACACGAATCCCAACATGACGCGCCCGTTCGTGACCCAGTTTTATCCCACTGGACCATTACAAACTCAATTCCAAGTTCCCGATGGACGCAAGATTGCGTCTGTGCGCGCCTTGCGTGCGCTTCGCGATCTTCCATTCAAACAGCAGGGTTCGACGGTGCAGTTTGAAACGCCGCCGGTAGTCGATTACGAAGTTATTGTATTGACCTAGGGAGTGTATGGTCTGGCACGTGAATGCGAGCGAAAAATGAAGGTGAAAATGGGTCTACGCAAATGCGATACGCCGTGTGCCTCATCCTTGCCCTTCGACTTCGCTCAGGGGAACTCCGTTAAGGGTGGCATTGTCTGTCCCGCAAAAGAGTTCTCATTCCTCCCTTCGCGATGAGACGACGAAGGATGGGGCACGCGGCGCTATAGAAAAACAGTGTTGTTGAACACAAGGCGTGGCCACTGGCCGCGCCTTTTTCTCTTCGCTGCGCGGCTCGTCATGCAAAGATTGGAAAGCTTATACTGGGTGGAATTTTGAGATTCTTTTTGTGAGGATCAGGCACCTGTGAAGCGACGAGAGTTTTTGAAATCCGCAGCGGCAGCCAGTGTCACAGCGGCTTGGGTTCAACCTCAACTGGCTTCCGCAGCAGCTCCCCAAACCAAGGCAACTGACCCGGCGGTTCAGAATCTCTATCCGCTCGGACCGGACTCGAAACCTCAGCCCGGCGTGCCCAGCGGCAAGATGTTCAGCTTTTCGATGAATGAATCGAAATTTTTTCCCGGTACGCACCGCACCATCGAGGTATACGTCCCCGCTCAGTACTCAACCCATCAGCCTGCCTGCGTGCTGGTTGCCCTGGACCAGATTTCCCATAGTCTCCCGATTGTCCTCGACAGCTTGATTCATACGGAAGAAATGCCGGTGACGATCGCCATCGGTCTCCACCCGGGAGAAACGCCTTCCTCCAACCCGCCTCAGAACGCTCGCTTCAATCGAAGTTTCGAGTTCGACAGTCTGTCGGATGTTCTCGCGGATTTTCTGCTACAGGAAGTGTTTCCGGCAGTCGAGCAACGGACAACGCCCGTCGGAGTTCCTATTCGCCTCTCGGTCGATCCCAATGATCGCGGAATTATGGGTGGCAGTACCGGCGGCATCGGTTCCTTCACTGTCGCCTGGCAGCGTCCCGATGCATTCCGCCGCGTGTACACCATGATCGGCACCTTTGTCGGCATGCGCGGAGGAGATCGCTATCCAGTCCTGGTCAGGAAAACGGAACCCAAGCCGTTGCGTGTGTTTCTTCAGGATGGCAGCAACGATGGCTGGCCGGGAGGACTCGAATTCGGCGACTGGTGGATGAGCAATCAGGAGATGGAACGTGCCCTGACATTTTCTGGATATGAAGTGAATCACGCCTGGGGAGTGCTGGGACACGAGGGCACTCACGGCCAATCGATCCTGCCCGACGTGATGCGGTGGTTGTGGAAGGATTGGCCCAATCCGGTTCAGGCCGGCTCGAGCAGGAACTCCATGAT
>JAJZIF010000490.1 GCA_021810735.1 Acidobacteriota bacterium | reverse complement strand
TTTCACGGCGAATGGAACTATTCCGTACTGCCTTCCCATGGCTAGACTCGTACAGTTTATTTATGCGCGGAACCTTAGGTTTGGAAGGGGTTGCGGCGGCCTGCAATGCCTCGAATTTGCTCGTTATCCCGTTCAGTCGATCATTGGCAGCATAGCTTCGGAGCCACTAGTTTCCACCTCTGCCGCCAACCGGCAGAGATCACAACCGACGATCTGGGCACAATTGTGCCGGAAGTTTTGTTATGGCGATAAATGGTACACTTGTGTACGCAACGGTACGCAGGGAGATGCTATGGAAACCGTAAAAATCGGCATGAGAGAATTTCGCGACAAGCTGGCCACTTACCTGCTGGAATCGGAAGCCCCGGTGGCGATCACCCGCCACGGCGATACCGTCGGCTATTTCATTCCTGCTCGCCGCAAGCGCAGCGAAACGGAGCGGGCGGCCCTTAAGGAAGCATCTGCGCGCTGGCAGGAGATTCTTGCAGCCGAGGGTGTTTCTGAGGAAGAGGCATTGGCAGACTTTAAGCGTTGGCGGACGGAACAGAAGCGATGATGGAACAGAAGCGTCTGGTGCTTGACGCCAACATTCTCCTCCGAGCTGTATTCGGCGTCCGGGTGCGCAGTCTTCTCGAAACATATGAAGATTCCGTGAGCTTCTACACACCGGACGTTTGCTTTAGCGATGCGCGGAAGTATATACCTGTAATCGCCGCGACCCGACAGTTCGATCCAGCGGCCGGTCTTCTTGTCCTCGATCAATTGGCTCGCCTCGTCGAAATCGTAGACCAAAGCCTTTATGAAGAATATGAGTCCTCGGCGCGGGAGAGAATGATCTCTCGGGATGTCGCGGACTGGCCAATCGTGGCAACCTCATTGCTGCTCGATTGCCCCGTCTGGACGGAAGACCAGGACTTCTTTGGCAGCGGCATCGCAACATGGAATACCAACAATGTTGAACTGTATCTGCGGGACGCATAGTTCTCCTCGGTAAAGATGGGACCGAAGCAGTCGGCCCACGAAGATTGCGGACCCTCGACCACCTAGATTTCGGCCCAGATCGCGCACCGCAACCACGTCCTGCAAATCCCCCGAGATTTCCCACAATTAAATTTTAACGGATGTTCACCCCGACTATTTGAGGCAAGCGATTCTATCTAGACCGGTTAGGTTAATTTTTGTCTAAAATATGTAGACATGCATTGTTCGGCAATTATTCAATAATAACTATTGCATATCGATATATTCTGTTTTACAGCGTGCACATGTATATCGCCCGCGCCCGATGGCCCTCCTCCAACGGAAAAACCTACGAGTCCATCTACCTCCGCGAGTCCTTCCGCCAGGACGGCAAAGTCAAAAAACGCGACATTGCCAACCTTACCCACTGCGATCCGGCCGAGGTCGCCGCCATCGAACTGGCCCTCCAGCACAAGGGCGATTTGGCCGTCCTGGCCTCGCTCGGCGGCGTGCAGTTGCAGGAAGGCGCTTCCATCGGTGCCGTCTGGGTCGCCGCAGAAGTGGCCCGGTGCCTCGGCCTCGATCGGGCCCTCGGCGCCGACTTCGCCGGCCAACTGGCGCTGTGGCAAGTCATCGCCCGGCTTTTGGACCAAGGTTCGCGTCTGTCCGCCGTCCGCCTGGCCCAGGTGCATGCCGCCTGCGACGTGCTGGGCATCCGGCGCGGCTTCGACGAAAACGATCTGTACGAGAACCTGACTTGGCTGTGCCAGCACCAGGAGCAGATGGAGCGCCGGCTGTTCGCCGCCCGCCGCGCGGAGCGCAAGCCGGAGTTGTTCCTCTACGACGTCACCAGCAGCTACCTGGAAGGGGAGGACAATGCGCTGTGTCAACGTCAACTGAAAAATCCCCAGTTTTGGGCGTTTGAAAATTCCCCAGCATGGGCGGGTTAGAGTTTGGGATCAGGCCGGGAGTGTGCGGCGGAGGGCGAAGCCCGGAGCTGCATACTCCCGGAAGGCGATCCAGGTTTGGGTCAGGCTCCTTCCTTGCTGGCGGTTTTGGCGGCGATGACTCCGGCCTTTTTCTTGTCTTTGAGCCGGTAGCTCTCGCCCTTGATGTTGATGGTGGTGGAGTGGTGCAGCAACCGGTCGAGGATGGCCGAGGCGATCACGTTGTCGGCGAAGATCGATCCCCAGTCGCCATAGCTCTTGTTGGAGGTAAGGATGATCGAGCCCTTCTCGTAGCGTTCGCTGACCAGCTGGAACAGGCAGGTGGCGGCGAATGGATCCAGTGACAGATAACCCATTTCGTCGAGGATGAGCAGTTTGGGCTTGACCAGCAGCGTCATTCTTTCCTTGAGCTTGTTTTCATCGCGGGCGCGCTGGAACTGGGCCACCAGGTCCTGGATGGTGACGAAGTAGACGGTGTTTGCGGCCACGATGGCTTCGGTACCCAGAGCAATCGCCAGATGCGTCTTACCCACGCCGGGCGGTCCGAGCAGGAGCACATTTTCCTTGCGTTCGAGGAAGGCCAGACTGGCCAGCTCGCGCAGTTTGCGCTCATCCACCGAGGGCTGGAAGTCGAAGTCGAACTGGTCCAGCCCCTTGTTGTAGGGAAAGTGTGCCCACTGCGTTTTCAGCCGCACGTTCCTGGAGTGTTTGGCCGCGCTCTCGGCTTCCAGCGCCTGCTCCAGGAAATCCAGATAGGGCAGGTCCTTGGCCGAGGCCTCTTCGGCGATGGCCTCGTAGCAGTTGGGCAGATGCGACAGGCGCAGCCGCAGCATGTGGTTGAGCAGGCGTTCAGATTGCAGCGACATGGGCCAGCTCCTCATAGATCGCCAACGAACGGAGTTCCACTACCGGCACGGGACGATGCAACCCGACGCCGGGTCCGGGCGTCAGTTCGGCGATGACAGCCGGCTCCGTCAAGGTCAAGATGCGTTCTCGGCGCGGCAACCTGGCATAGTGCGCCGGGTCGACGATCATCCCTCCCTTGCCTGTGGCCATTCTGTGTTCGGCAATCAAGTCCCGCTGATGGAACATGCGGATCGTGCCCGCATCCAGCGGCTGGCGCACCACCACGCTCTTGCCCGCATAGCTATGCGGCACCGAATAGCGGTTGCCGCGATAACTCACCAGGCAGTCCTTGGCCACCTGGCGATGGCCGACATAGCTGGTGTCGTAGTCCGGCTGGCCGTTCAATGGCGTAAGTTCTTCCCGCGCCAGCCGTTCCAGAGGAACTTCGCGCGTAGTGCCATGCACGCGCCGGTTGACCTCTCCGCACCAGAGAAGCGCTTGCCGGTTCAGTTCCGCCAGCGTGGCGAACTCCAGACCAGGCCAGAAGCTCGACTTGATATAGCGGATCGTCGACTCGATCTTGCCCTTGGTCTGAGGTCGATAGGGATGGCAGACCCGCGGCAGGAAGCCATAATAGCTGGCGAAGTCCAGCATCTTCGGATGGAAGCGCACTACCCCATCGATGCGTTCCACCACCACCGTCTTCATGTTGTCGGTCAAAATCGTCAGAGTTATGCCACCCAAAAAATGGAAGGCGTGCACCATGAGATCG
>JAJZIF010000015.1 GCA_021810735.1 Acidobacteriota bacterium | reverse complement strand
GCGCTTGCACGCTTACAATCACAGCCAACAAGATCCAGAATGCGGTCTTTCGCAGCATACAACGGATTATAAGCAGTGCCGGTCGGGTGAGCAACCGACAAAGAGCGACAGGCTCCGTGCAATTAGGTGTTTGGTCCCTGAGTTTGATGGAGCATACTTTACGCTTCAGGCGAGGGCGTCTACGGGCGGAGCTCGTTCCCCTGCGGCAACTGACATACACCATACGTCTCCAATTCTGAAGATGAAGCGATGGCCTCCGCTTCAAAGCAAAGCCTCCGCAACAGCCACCAGCGCTCCGGATGCTGATCTCCATTCCTCAGAACCTTACCGCTTGCCAAGCGGATCACTCCGCCAAGCCTCCAATTCTGAGGTACAAGCGTCCTACACGGATATCGAGGCTTTTGAGATCCTCATGGCAAGAGGAGAGGTGTTTTCAACCAAAAGGAGATGGCATGAATAGGACAAGAGGCTTCTGAGGCGGTAGGCTCCACGGCAGGGCTGTGGAGCAGGCAGGTTGCGGGCTGGATAGATTGCGTGAGGCCGTAGGACCTCGTAAACGAGAAGATTATGGAACGTCGCTCATTTGTGACTATCTTGGTGGGTTTTCTTGGAGCCCTTTTGGGATGTTCACCGGGGCGTGGTAAAGCGTCCGTCAGCGGCCAGACCCAAGGCAATCACCCGATGGGAGGCGGAATGATGGGCGGAGATATGGGCGGCATGATGTCGCCGGAGAACATGCGCGGTCCGATGCGCACCGGCATGGAACTGTTCGAACACCACAAGCTGATTCAACGCAAGGTGACGGAGCTGCCCAACGGGGTGCATGACGTGACCACATCCACCGATCCCGCCACGGCCGCGCTGATCAAAAAGCATGTGGTAGAGATGTATGCGCGGGTTGATCAGGACCGCCCCTTCCCCTACCCCATGAGCAAAAGCGTGCCACAGATGTTCGCCAATTCAACGAAATATCAACGCAAACTGAACATCCTGACCGACGGTGTCGCGGTGACCGAGACCTCCTCGGACCCGGAGATGGTGGCTGCGATCAAGGAGCATGCCCAGGAACTGAGCCGCTTCGCCAAGTATGGCATGCCGGCGATGATGCGTGGGATGATGCGTGGAGGAATGTGATCGGGGATATCTCATGGGTATCATCTCGCAGGTTCTGGGATGAACTATGGGCCACGACAAGTTCAAATTTTGAGATGAACAAAGTCCATGCATCGGGTGGAATCCTGCTGTTTGTAACTCGGAGTTGACGATTTATTGGACAGGCGCATCCAAAACGTCATGGCGCTTTATCCGCAGTGGCTGCACGTCCTCGCATGGGTTTACATCTCCATCTGTCTGGCCTGTGCGCTTGGCATTGCGATCCATACCCTTATCCGACCGCAAAAGATGTGGATCATGGGCCTGGTTTGGCCGATTACCGGGTTCTACATGGGGCCGGTAGCGGCTTTCATGTACAGGAAAGCGCTCCCGGTGATGGAAAAAAAGCCCATGACCATGCAGATGAAAACCATTCAGGAGAAATACAAAGACAAACCGCCCACCATATTTCAGAACATCCTTGCGGTCTACCACTGCGGAGCGGGGTGCAGCATCGGCGACCTGATTGCGGAATCCATCGTTCCGACTCTGGGACTGTTTTTTGCCGGCGAATTCGGTTCGAGGCTGATCCTCGATTTCGCCTTTGCCTACGCTTTGGGAATCGCATTTCAGTACTTCACCATCGTGCCGATGCGAGGGCTTTCTTTTCGAAAGGGCATTATCGCTGCGGTGCGCGCCGATACTATAGCCATCACGCTCTTCGAGGTTGGCTTGTTCGCCTGGATGGCGATCGTCCATTTCTTGCTGTTTCCATCGCCGCATCTTGATCCGGGTCTGGCGGTTTTCTGGTTTATGATGCAGATCGGAATGATGGTGGGCACCGCCACCGCCGTCCCAGCCAACGCGTGGCTCATCCGCCAGGGATGGAAGGAGAAAATGCCCATGGTCGATCCCGATCAGATGGCCGCTGCGATGAAAACTGCTCCGTACGCGCAATAGTTGTTCAGAAATGCCTGAAGGTCAGGCCGATTGTTGCGAGCCACGAAGACAAATAAGAACGTCGCAGTCGCGGAACTAGGCGGAGCGCCCGATCTTCCGATTGGTCTGAGAGCAGGGCGTTCAGGCCAATCGCAGCCCACGAGCCCTCCTCCGCCCCACCCATTTCTATGACGCATGTCTGGAACAGCCTTTCAGGCTCCCTTATGGGTTTGTTCCGCTTCCTGTTCCGGCTTCGTCGGTTTTCCCTGGCTCCGATTGCGAGTCATTCCGCAGCCTCCACCCATCATCCCTCCACAGCCGCGCATCATGACGAAAATGGCAACAGCAGCGATCACGATCCATGCAACAGTTCCCCAATTCATAGTGTTTCTCCCTTCTCAGCTTAGATGCCGATGCTAGGTGGCCAGCGGCTTGCATCGTCTATCCACCGGTGGGACGTTTGCGGTCGGCAAAGAAGAGATACTTGACGAGCGCTGCGCCTGCCAGAACCAGTACGACAAACATTAGCAGGCAACCTGCCATCGACCATCCGTAGTTCATCATGTTCCACATAGGTTGCTTTATCTCCTTTCACTCATACAGACGCACTCGGGTCGCTTTTCTTACACTCGCTTACGGATTCAATTTCGTTGCATCGAACAGCAGTCGGATAATCCACACCTGTGTTACATTTCGGCCTCTTATCCGCGTTGCTGTGTCTCCTGGTCGGCACGCAGGCGTTCACAGGCGTGTGCGGTGTCCGCTGTGGCGCCATGGATTTGGGCTCGCCCCGGACTTCCTTATCATCTATGGCGAATTGCTCTGGTCTGTCCATGAAGTGTTCATGAAGTATGAGAACTTTGTGACAAAGGCGCTATTCCGCCCGTCAGGGGCAGTACCGACTTTTGTCAGTTTTCGCACTGTTGTGAGGCTGCCTAGCCCATTCGGAAAAAGCGTAACTAAAAGGCTCCGAAGGTTTACAGAAAGAGACACACTTTGGGGTCCCGGTCGATATGAATAGGGGCAGCGAGTCAACGCAACAGGAAGAACACAACCAGCAGCATGCCTCGCGTTAACGAGGAGACAATTCGCGTGAAGCGGCGACTACGATGTCAACCTCACCCCTTCTCTTCCTCTTTCAGCTTCGCCCATTTACATGAAACGTAGTTGATGATTACTCCACAACTTCTGAATAACTAAGTTTTTGGGCTCCGGGAATTGGAGCCCAAAAATCAATTTCCTGAAGCGGAACAGATCAAGCTCTCCAAAGCACCTTTCTGCGTCAGTATGCTCGATTTTCCTGTAATGAATCTCTCGCTCCTGAAACTAACCCTATAGAACGCCCCTTCAGGGGGAGCGTCCTATAAGCGTCGGCATATTGTTGCAACATCTATATTCAGGTTTCTCTGCGCATACCTTATCCCCTTGGACAACGGAATGCGCGACAGTGGAACCCAAAACTCACAAAGTCTACCGGAGGACTCTTATGAAACGTAAGTTATTGATGCTCATTGTTGTTGCCGCGACCACTCTTGCCTTCAGCGGAATAGCAGTGGCTCAAAGCTCTATCGTCAAAGTCGAAAGCCAACACAACTTCAATCAGACAATATCCAAGCTCAAGTCCGCGACCAGCCAGAATGGCCTGATGGTGATGGGACATATCAACCAAGGGCATGTCCTTTCCATGACCGGCCTTCACATGAATGGCGAGGCCTTCCTTGTAGGCAACCCCAACGTCGGCAAGAAACTCTTCAGTGTCGATCACGCTGTTGGGCTCTTCATCCCCGCACGTATTTTTGTGTATCAGGGAAAGAACGGGCGCACGTACGTCAGTTATGACAGGCCGTCAGCGGAGTTGGATCAATTCAACAATCCCAAGATCAGTATGATGGCGAAGATGCTCGATAAGAAGCTCGATAGCATCGCACAATCCGCAACCCACTGATCGACAAGCGTCTGGCTGACGCACCTACAGCAGAAAGCGAGGAGAACATGAGAAAAGGTTGGCCAACTCTTATTCTTGCGGGCATATCGCTGGCGCTGGCGTCAGTCGGACCGCTCATCTTTCCTATTGCCGAGTCGGGCACAAGCAGTCTGAGCGCCCTGGCATTGCACTGGATGGTCCCGGCGATTTTGCTGCTTGCCATTATCGCCATCGCAACGCGCAAGCGCCTGCCCCTAATCAGCCACTCCATCTTCTGGGGAGCACTCGCTGGGATGGTCGCCACCGTTGGCCTCGAATGCATTCGCATCTCCGGCTTCCACCTTGGATACATGCCCGGCAGTATGCCCAAACTCATGGGCGTCCTGCTCCTTGATCAATTCATGACCGGCCCCACCGTCCTGTCCAACATTGCCGGCTGGGCTTATCATTTCTGGAATGGCGCGTGTTTCGGGATTGTCTATGTCCTCTTTCTCGGCACGCGTCGTCGCTGGGTGGCCATCCCGTACGCATTAGTCATCGGAACGATCTTTATGCTCAGCCCGGTAGTCCGCGCCATGGGCATCGGCTATTTCGGTCTTCAGTTTTCCGTGGGCTTCCTGATAGTCGTTTATCTTGCCCACCTGGTCTTCGGTTCCATACTCGGATGGCTGTCTCGGCGACTTCTTCAAGCCCAGCCCAGCGCGGTTTGGCAGGCTGCCCGTTTGATATTCAGAAAGACTAGCGACGAACAGCAGCCCTCGGAATATCCGCGAGCAACAAAATGAAGTCCCGCAATCGAAGCAGAAATGCCTTCGATTCCAGATTACCGCCCGAAAATGCCGTCCATAATCCGGGTCCGCGCCTGGACGACTTCCAAATCGGACACAGCTGTGCTCGCATCTTTCACGGCTTTCCCCATTCCTCGCAACTGCCACGCAAACTCTGAGCAATGCTTGCAGATTGCAAGATGGATACGTAACCGCAACTTCTCTGCAAAGCTGGCGTTCACCGCCTCATCGCTCGCTATTTGTCGGACTACTTCGGCGCAGCTAAGCATCCCTCATTCCTTTCTGAATCCCTTCCGCTCCAGACATTCCCGCAAATGGTGGCGAGCCCTAAAAAGAATCACACCAATGTTAGTGCTGCTCAAATCCATCTTCTTACAAATTTCTTGCGTGCTCATTTCTTCAACCTCCCGCAGGTAGAAAACGATCCTCTGAGTATCCGGCAATTTTCCAAGACAATCCCGAATCGACTTCCCGGCTTCCATCCCATAAATCTCCCGTTCAATGTCGGCAGGTGGCCGGCGCCATCGTCCTCTCTGATCAAACCGTGACTCCACCACTTCGTCGATCGGGTCATTCTTTTCGATCTTGATCACCTCCCGGAGATGCTCTTTCACCTTGTTGTAGAAAATGCTAAACAGATAAGTGCGGATATGTGCCCGCCCCTCAAAATTTGGCGCCGATTCAATGAGTCCAAGAAACGTGGATTGAGCGAGATCTTCGGCTGCTTCGAGGGAAAACCCCATACCGCGCGCAGCGCGCAAAAGCTGCGGCAGATAAGCGTCAACCACTGCTCGTACCGTATTGCGCTCGCGACTCTTCAATCGTTCAAGGAATCCCGGCTCCGAAAAATTAAGATCCATTCATTTGTCATCAAGCTTCACAGCCCGATGATCCCACTCCTCTCTATATCAGCCCTTGCCGGGGTTCTTTAGGCTTTGATATTAGCCGTCCTTCTCAATTTCGGTCTGGACCTCGAATTCTCAAAGAAGTGTAATCACCTGACGCACAGTGCGACAAGCCATTTCACCAGCTTTGCTGAACAGCATCTCTTTACAGTCTGCGCGGATCATCGCTTTCTGGCCGTTTGGCCGGTAAAGTCGATCCCCTCCTGCAGAGCAGGAAAGACAAGTTCTGGATCGCTTTGTTGAATATCGACTCCCATGCGGGCTTTAGCAGCAGCGCTCTGTTTGTCGCACTGAATCAGTAAGCCTTCGCTGATTCCTTGCTTTTGCCTCCAGGTAATCAATAGTGGTCTAACGCAGCCTTCGGCTGATTCAGTCTTTTGACATTCGTTTCCGGGCGAACTATAGGCTTCGCTCGGCTCCTTCTGTCAATCCCGCTTGTGCAGCTCCGCGCCCCTTCGGGCTTCGGGGATGGACAGCGCCTCACTGCGCCTTTTTTCGCCAGCCATGAAACGAATGTCTTTTTTTGGCCCCATAGGGCCGAAAAGAGGCAAATCCACACTTGGAGCACATCATGGCAACCTCTACAGTCAACAGCACAGCCGCAACCGCCAACAACAGCGCAGCCCGCAGCCGCAACGAATCGCAGCGCAAGTATCGCAGTGATTCGCCCTACCAGCAGCGCACCACGCAGCGCGACAACCCCACGCAAATGCTCATCAAGCAGGCCGTGGACCATCTCATCCAGCAGCTTGAGGCCGGAAAGAGCGAAGCCCTCACCGCCTATCTTTCGGCGATGGCGCGATTCCATAACTACAGCTTTGGCAATGTTCTCGCCATTGCCCGCCAGAAGCCGGACGCAACCCGTGTTGCGGGCATTCGAGCATGGAACGAACTGGGCCGGTTCGTGAAGAAAGGCGAGAAAGGCATCCAGATTCTCGCTCCCGTGGTGGGCCATCGGCGGAAGAAGACCGAACCCGAGCAGGACGCGGAAACAGAAAACAACGTCAAGCCTCAACCTGTGTTGATCGGCTTTCGCGCCGTGTATGTGTTTGACGTGAGCCAGACCGAAGGCGTGGCGCTGCCGGAGTTTGACCACAACATCAGCGGCGAAGTGGGCGGCCACCGCGACCACCTGATGGATTTCCTCAACCAGCAGAACATCGCGCTGGAGTTCAACGAGAAGATCGCCCCGGCCCTTGGCGTGAGCTACGGCGGCAAGATCGCTCTTCTGCCCGGCCAGTCCAAGGCTGAGGAGTTCACCACGCTGGTGCATGAAACGGCGCACGAACTGTTACATAAAGCCGAGCGCCGCACCATGACTACCGCAACCGTCCGCGAGACGGAAGCCGAGGCCGTGGCTTTTATCGTGGGTCAGGCCATCGGGCTGGAGATCGGCAACAGCAGCGCCGATTACATCCAGCTTTACCACGGAAACGCGGCGCTTCTGACCGAGAGCCTTGAAGTCATCCAGCGCACCTCCGCCGTGATTCTCGGCGCAATCCGGGAAGCGGCTCCGGCGACCGAAAGCGTGGCCGTCGCGGAGGTGGCCTGATGCGCACTGTGGCGCTCATCCTCATGGAGGCCGGGAATCTTCCGCCCGGCTTCCATATCCACATCGACAACCCGCCGTGGATGCCGCTCGACATCGAGGATATCGGAGTTCCCGGCCCGCATGGTTTGGTTGCCATCTCTGTCGCGCACTACGGCCAGCAGAACGGCGACACGATGCGCGACCCGAAAATGCTGTTTGAGTTGCGTCGCGCCGGACAGGACATGGAACTGTTTCCGTACTACTGGCGCAACGACTATCTCGGCATCGAGCAGTATTCCAGCTTTCACGATGACGCGGGAAGGCTCTTTACGCTGCCAGCACTGAAGCGGCGGCATGAGGAGTTTGCCCGTATCTGGGACAACAACCTGCGCGCGCAAGGCTATTACGAAGCGTTCGTGCGCAGCCGCAGTCAATAGCCCGCTCAATCATGGGCGGGTGATTGCGCCCGCCCAAACCTTCCACTCGACAACCAGCAAAGGAGAACATCGCAATGACAACCGCAACACAGTCCGAATACCGTAACCTTCCCATCATCAGCCTCACGGAATCGCCCGCCAATCCCCGGCAGATGTTTGATGAGGCAAGTCTCAACGAACTAGCCGAGTCCATCCGAGCGCAGGGCATTCTCTCACCGCTTGTCGTGCGGCCCAAGGGGCAGCACACGTATGAAATCGTCGCCGGTGCGCGGCGTTACCGCGCAGCGCAGAGGGCCGGTCTCGAATACGTGCCCGTCCGTATCACGGAATTGAGCGATGCGCAGGCAGTCGAAGTTAGCATCGTTGAAAACCTGCAACGCCGCGACGTTCACCCGCTGGACGAGGCAAACGGGTTTCTCGCATTGATGCGGCTTGACTACACCGTGGAGCAGATCGCCGCGAAATGCGGCAAGTCGCCCGCATACGTGACAGTGAGGACGCGCCTCACGCAGCTTGCTCCCACCGCCGTCAAAGCCTTTACCAAAGACGAGATCGGCGTAGGCCATGCCCTCTTGCTGGCGAAACTTCAGCCCGATGAGCAACAGGAAGCCCTCGCCGCCTGCTGGCAGCAGGGCTACACCAACGGCAGCAAGGCAAAGCGCATCCTGCTGCCCGTCCGCCATCTCCAGCAGTGGATTGAGCACAACATTCTGCTGGAGCTTGCCGCCGCACCCTTCCCCAAGGACGACGCGCAGCTTGTGCCCGAGGCGGGTTCCTGCCTTGAATGCCCCAAGCGCACCGGACACAACACTCTGCTGTTTGCCGACATCGGAGCCAACCAGCCCGATTCGTGCTCGGACCCCAAATGCTATCAGGCCAAGGTAGATGCTTTCGTGAAACAGACCGTGACGGCGAAGCCAAAGCTGGTACAGATCAGCACCGCTTACGGCAAGCCGAGCGAAGACAGCGCAGCAATTCCTCGCAACAAGTACGTTGTTATCCGCCAGGATAAGCCGCAAAAGAAGGAGCAGCGCGACTGGCCCGAGTACAAGACGTGCAAGTTCACCGCCGAGGCCATCGTCACTGAGGGCAGCGAGAAAGGCGAGATGCGCAAGGTGTGTGCCAATCCCGAATGCCCGATTCACCACGGCAGAAAGCGCACGCAGACTGATGCCGCGTTCAAGGCCGAACAGGAGAAGCGCCGCCGCGAGGAAGCGATAGCCCAGACCACCGGGCTTCGCGTTCTCAAAGCAGTCGGCGATGCCGTTCCCGTCCGGCTCATGAAACGCGACCTGCTTTTTCTTGCCGTTCGCTTGACTGCGATGCTGGACGAGCGCAAGGTTGCCATCCTCATCCAGCAGCATGGCATCGCCAAGCCAAAGAACTGTGAGCAGCCAACGAAACTGCTGGCCGAGTTCCTGTCCAAAGCCGAAGAAGGCAAGCTGGGCCGCATCCTCACTGAGGCGGCAATCCTGCTTTCCATGCGCGGCCCGCAGGACACCGAGCGCATTCTCCGCGAGGCGGCGCAGTGCTACAAGGTGGACGCGGACACCATCGCCGCGAAGGTCAAACAGGAGTTCGCGGCCAAAGACAAACGAAAGGCCGCGAAGAAAGCCACGGCCAAGCCGCAACCGAAAGCGGTGAAGAAGTCCGCCGCTGCTTAACCACAAACCCAACCGGGACAATCAGCGGAGCCAGAAAAACCGGCTCCGCAATTTTTGTCTCTGGCTGCCCGTCTTCCCACCCGGTTCTGATGCCCCGGACGAGTCCGAGGCGACATCCTCAGCCCACCCGACCGGCAGACACGCACATCTGAAGAATATCCAATCGTTACCCAGCGGACTCAGGAACCCGGCATCGCCCACTTGGCCATAGACATTCACAAATTTGATCGCTTCACGCTTGACTCTATACCTACGTACTGGGTTTACCGTTGATTCATGGAAAGGTTGACCATCAGCCAAGTGGCGAAACGTTCAGGCGTCAACATTCAGACGATTCGATACTACGAACGCCAGGGGCTTCTCTCAGCCATGTCTCGCACCGCAGCGGCATATCGTATCTTTTCAGTTGAGTCGGTGCAACGGATTCGTTTCATCAAACGAGCCCAAGAACTAGGCTTTTCCCTGAAAGAGATCAAGGAACTGCTCTCGCTACGTATGGACACTCACACGACACAAGCCGACATTCGCAAGCAAGCACAGACGAAGATTGCCGACGTCGAACGAAAGATTCTGCATCTCGAAGCTATCCGCGCAAGCCTATTGCGAATGGCGGAGAACTGCTCCGGCTGCGGCTCTTTAAAGGATTGCCCCATCCTCGAAAGCCTGGATAAAGAGGATCCCGAATGACGAACGGCGACTGGAAGCAAAACCTGCTGATCGCGCCTGGAATCGGGCTATCACCTTTATTCTAGATCGTCTGGGCAGCCTACTGGCCTGCCTACGCGCCGCTACTGGCTAGGCTCGGACTTGGGCTTCTGGTTTCGAATCAGGCGTATTGATATTTCGCGCCGGCACGCAGCGTATTGACGGACCCTGGGTGCTTGGAATCGCAGCCGCCTGTCTGATCCTGTTCGGCAAATTCGAACTCGATTCAAGCTCGGTATTCTATTCCGGATCAGCACGCTCATCCTGGCCTCTGTATGGAACAGTTGTCCTTTCGCCATGCGCTGTAACTGCGCCCTGCGAGCAAATTCATTTCCGGCTTTGGGGGCGCGCAGCGAAGACAACTTATAACTCTCGGAGGACTCAAATACCCAACAACAAAAGGAAAGTGGAAGTCTTCAGCGCCGGTTGCGGCGTATGCGATGAAACGATTGCTCTGGTGCAGGAGCTGGCTTGCGGATCATGCGATGTTGTGGTTTACGACATGCACAAGCCGGAAGCTGCAGCAAAAGCCGCGCACTATGGTGTGCACGCTGTTGTCGTAAACGGCAATCTCGCAGAGTGCTGTGCCGGCACATGGCCCAATGAAAGCACCTTGCGCACCACTGAAATCGGCGTTCCGCGATGAGTCTTGCGATTCCGAAAGCCGGAGCGGTATTTAGTACAAAGAGGCATCGCTCTGGCGTTTCGGAGTTGGTTATCTTGAAAACCAGCTGTGATCAAGAAAATCGCGCACATCGCTCCAAGAGCGACAGCCCATTCTGAGACAGATACCCGGTACCCGTTCTGAAAGAGCATTCACAAGAAGCAATACGCTCCAAGAACGCACAAAAAACTCCGTATAAATTGAGCGCGGCCTACTGAGATTCCTTCCGCTTCAAATGGAGCGTCAGCAAATCCAGCGCACAATCCTACCTCTCATCTTCGACCAACGTTTCGATAATCGGACAGGTACCACGCTTGTGCTTACGCTCGCACCGGCGGACCATTTGCCGTAAGGCATTTTGGATGGAATCGAGGGCTGCGATCTTCTCTTCAACCAGATGCAGTTTGGCGAGAGCCAAATCATGCGCCACCCTGCAGGTCTGGGGACCATCGAGCTTCAGCAGGCCTGCAATGTCGTTCAGACTGAAGCCGAGCATTTGCGCTCGTTTGATGAAGCGGACGCGCCTGACATCCTCTTTCGTGTATTCGCGAAATCCTAATATAGGACGCTCCGGTTCCTGCAGCAGCCCTGATCGCTGATAAAAGCGGATGGTTTCTACACCCACTCCGGCGGCCTCGGCCAATTTTCCGATGGTCATTCGTGGTTTCATGCTTGACTCCGTACCTATGTACGGAGAGTACTCTGAATTCAGAGAAAAGGAAAACAAGACACATGGCATCTGAAACCAAGACATCTGAGAAATCGAAATCCGGGATACTGGCGCTGGGAGGTCTGGCGGCAACTCTCGCCTCGACCTGCTGCCTAGGGCCGCTGGTGCTGATTTCCCTCGGCTTCGGCGGCGCTTGGATAGGAAATTTGACGGTTCTCGAACCCTATCGACCGCTATTCATCGCCGTCGCGTTAGTCGCGTTGTATTTCGCCTGGAGACGCATCTATCGTCCGGCGGAGAAATGCCTACCCGGCGAAGTGTGCGCGCTGCCGCAAACAAAACGGCTGTATCAGATTCTGTTCTGGGTCGTTGCGGGACTGGTGTTGATCGCTCTTGCGTTTCCTTACGTTGCACCATTCTTTTACTAAGGGAGGGAGTTTTGCCGATGCCTGACCACAATCAAGCAGCAACCGACCTGGCATGCAGCCGCTACGCCGTTCTTCTCTGGTGGCTCCCAGTCGCCGCTCTTGTCGTCGGAGCCAATTGGCCAAAGCTCGAATTGCTGCTCTGGTTTCCGGCTTTTTTGGTTATGGGTGCTGCGTGCCTTGCGAACGCCGCACGATGTGGGCGAATACACTGCTACGTCACAGGCCCGCTCTTTCTGATCGCATCGGCGTACGTTGCCTTGCACGGCTTCCGCCTCGTGCCAATGCAGACCAATTTCTTCATGGGGTCCATTGTCGCGGTCTTTCTTCTTGCCCGCCTCGCGGAAATCCCACTCGGCAAATACAAGAGGAGTGCCTGTGGGGATCAGCCCAAGGCCGTTCGCTAAGGTCTGGTGCATCTGACCGTAAAGACAGGAGTGCGAGTGAACAAACAATTCGATCTCATTGCAATTGGAACTGGATCCGCGGCGTCGGCTGTGGCTTCGCGTTGTCGTGCAGCGGGCTGGCAGGTTGCCGTGATTGATTCACGCCCGTTTGGGGGTACCTGTGCGCTGCGTGGCTGCGATCCGAAAAAGGTGCTGGTTGGGGCCGCAGAGGTGCTCGACTGGGGCCGTCGCATGCAGGGCAAAGGAATCCAGGCCGGAGAACTGAAGATCGACTGGCGCGATCTGATGCACTTCAAGCGAACCTTCACCGAGCCGGTTCCTAAACATCGGGAAGAAGGCTTCCGCAAGGCGGGCATCGCGACTTTCCGCGGTCGCGCCCGTTTCACTGGCCCTACATCAATTCAAGTTGGCGAAGATACGCTGGAGGCGCGCCACATCGTCATCGCTGCTGGGCAGAGGCCTGTCGATCTGAAGATACCTGGCTCTGAGCACCTCATCGACAGTGAACACTTTCTCGAACTCGAAAGCCTTCCACCACGGATTCTTTTCATCGGAGGGGGATACATTGCCTTTGAGTTTGCCCATGTTGCGCTGCGGGCTGGAGCGCAGGTCACCATAGTCCATCGAGATAGCCATCCGCTGCGTCAGTTCGATTCCGGCATGGTGGAACTTCTGGTCCAACACACGCGCGCGTCAGGAGCGGACATCCAGCTTGAGACCGAGGCCGTCGCGGTTGAAAAGCAATCGGGAGGCTTGGCTGTGCGGGTTTCGACCTCAGGCAAGATGCGGACCTTGCACGCGGACATGGTCGTCCATGCCGCTGGGCGCCAGCCTGAGATCGACGACATGAAACTCGACGTGGGCGGCGTCGCCTGGGACCGGCACGGCGTCAAAGTCAATGAATATCTGCAGAGTATCTCTAATCCGGCTGTGTACGCCGCAGGGGACGCCGCGGCCAGCGGAGGCCCCCCGCTTACGCCGGTGGCTTCTTACGAAGGCGTGCTGGTGGCGACGAATTTGCTCAAGGGAAACCATGCCAAGCCGAACTACAACGGAATCCCTTCCGCCGTGTTTACGATTCCGCCTCTTGCATCGGTCGGGCTCACAGAGAGTGCAGCCCGGGAAAAGGGATTGAAGTTCACCGTGAAGACGGAATCGACCGGGAACTGGTATTCCTCACGAAGGGTTGGCGAATCGTCCTCCGGTTACAAGACGCTGCTGGAAGAGGGAACGGATCGCATCCTCGGCGCGCATCTTTTCGGCGGTGCTGCTGCAGAAGTCATCAATCTGTTTGCGCTCGCCATCCGGTCGGGGATTCTCGCCCATGACGTGAATGCTCCACCGCCTAACAGGCGGTGGCTTCGCGTTACGGCTGGAAGCCGGATTGATCGGCCATGCGGCCGATTAGACCACGTTGAAATCATCATCCGGCTCCGGTGGCTTTTGCTCCTCGATATACTTCTTCCACACCTCGTCCGTCACGTTACCGCTCGTCGCCACCCAGTACCCTCGCGCCCACAGGTGCTGGCCCCAATACCGTTTGCGCAGCTGTGCATATTCGCTGAGCAGCTTGTGCGAACTCTTCCCTTTCAGGTACTGCACCGCTCGCGACACAGAGATGTAGGGCGGTATCCCGATCAGCATATGCACATGGTCCCGGTTGATGGATCTGGCGTAGATCACCATCTCCTGACTGCGGGCAATCTCCCGAAGCAGTTCCCGGCAGCGCTGACCCACGTCACCCGCCAGAACTTCGTAGCGGTACTTCGTCGTCCATACCAGGTGATACTTGCAATCCCACACCGTATGGCTGCCACGCTTGTAGTTTTCCATCTCTCCAAGCTAGTACCATCCTTCGCCTAAAGGCGAGGGGTTTACTGATCCCCTATCGGGGACTCTAAAACATATGATCTTCAGTTATCCGACCCACGGGTCGGATGTGTCATACATGCTCTAACCCACGATCATTCACCGTGGATCGAATCCGAGGAGGAGAAGATGAAAAGCCTTTCCAGGCTGTTTGTCGTAGCACTGCTGGCCGCACCGATTTCTGCCTTCGCGGCTACTCGCACCGTCACGCTCAACGTACCTGGCATGACCTGCCCGGTTTGCCCAATCACCGTGCGGAAGGCGCTGCGAGATGTTCCGGGAGTCGAGAAAGTGGACGTACGCTACGCGAAGAAAGAGGCAATTGTCACCTATGACAATGCCAGGACCGACGTCGCGGCCCTGACCAAGGCGACTGCGGATGCGGGGTATCCGTCGGAACCGGTAGGAAAGGCAAAGTAGATGTCGTCACAATGCTGCCAGTCCCCGATTGGAGCTACACCTGAGACAGACGCGTTCTGCTCCATTTCGCAGACGAAGCCCCACAAGGTTGCCATCATTGGAAGCGGCGGAGCAGCCTTTGCCGCTGCGATTCGTCTGCAGGAAGGTGGCGCGGACGTGACCATGATCGAACGCGGCACAACCGGAGGCACCTGCGTCAACATTGGCTGCGTCCCTTCGAAGATTCTGATCAGCGCCGCCCATGTAGCGCATGTCCGCGCCACCAGTCCATTTGATGGCGGCATTTCTGCCATGGCGCCCAATGTCAATCGGGCCGTGTTGCAGGCCCAGCAGCAGGCTCGGGTGGAAGAACTGCGCAAGGCGAAGTACGAGTCAATCATAGAGAACAGCGCAAATTTCCGCATGGTTCACGGGGAGGCTCGATTCAAGGACGACCGCACGTTGCTCGTGAAAGGATCTGATGGGCGGGAACACACGATCAGCTTTGACCAGGCATTGATTGCTACTGGAGCGTCGCCCGCCATTCCACCAGTCGCAGGGTTGAATAGTGCTCCGTACTGGACCTCGACCGAGGCCCTTGCCGCGCAGGAGTTGCCCGAACATTTGATTGTGTACGGCGGCTCCTATGTTGCGCTCGAGTTGTCGCAGGCCTTTTTGCGGCTTGGCAGCAGGGTCACCCTGATCGTGCGCTCCAGAATCCTTTCGCACAGCGATCCTGCGATTGGCGATGCAATCCAGCAAGTCCTGACCGACGAAGGCATGCGCATCGTCACTGGCAACGAGATCAAGCGAGTCCAACACGACGGCGGCCAGTTCACGGTGGAAGTCGGCGGTGAGCGCATCGTTGGCGATCGTCTGCTGATTGCGACAGGCCGAAAGCCTAATACGGCCTGCCTTGATCTCAAACATGGTGGCGTGCTGACCAACGTGGACGGCGCAATCCCCGTGGATGAGTTTCTGCGCACTTCCAACCCGAATATCTACGCGGCGGGCGACTGCACCACCAACCCGGAGTATGTGTATGTGGCCGCAGCGGCTGGAACACGCGCCGCCGTGAATATGCTTGGTGGCAGTGAGCCGCTGGACTTATCGGTGGTTCCAGGCGTCGTCTTCACCGACCCGCAGATTGCGACGGTGGGGTTGGATGAATCGACTGCGCGTGCAAAGGAATTTCGCGTGGACACCCGCACCCTCTCACTGGAGAATGTTCCCAGAGCGCTCGCCAACTTCGATACGCGCGGGTTCATCAAGCTGGTCGCCAATGCAGAGACCGGTACGCTGCTGGGAGTGCAGGTCGTCGCTTCACAGTCGGGTGAACTCATCCAGACAGCAGCGCTTGCCATTCGAGTGCAAATGACCGTCCATGATCTTGCAAATCAGCTTTTCCCATATCTAACCATGGTGGAAGGACTCAAATTGGCCGCCCAGACCTTCACCAAAGATGTGACTCAGCTTTCCTGCTGCGCAGGATAAGTTAAATAATCGAAAACAGATGCAATCATAGTTTCACATCTGAAGATTGCATTGTTGCTGCAAGCACTGCGGTGCCTATCCGAGCTTATTGTCTCTTCCGTTGAGAGCTCCCCCTGCGCATATCTACACAATCTTTACGGGGATACTGCGTCAGTCGGCGTTTGCTCAATGGTCGCCGCGCTGATACTGGCCGACCTGAGCTGCCGTCTTGGTTTAGTCCAGCCATAACCCCAGAGTTGCGTGCTAAAAAGTTGTGAAAAGCAAGTCTTTTGGACATGGAATGAATCATGTTAAAGATTGAGACCTTTGTTGACGATGCAGGAGTTTTAAGGTCATGAACAATGAAGATGCCTTGGATGAGAATGACTCTAACCCGGTTCATCTCCACATTTGCACCCATTGCGGTCATCCGCGAAAGCGAGAAGAGGTTGGAGACAGGGAGATCAGTTCAGGGATCGTGCATTGCCCAAAATGCGGCACCGATGGTCCTCTGAACATTGAGATTAGGGATTTTCCAGCCTGAAGCAATTCGATGAAGCGCCCGCCCACCCCGTCAAGCGCTGAGAGGCAATCGCGGCTGCGTCGGCCTACGCAGGCTCTCCAGCTTGCGCGCTGTCGCCTTCACGAACTCTCTTACCAGCCGGGATTTTGTGTCTGCGCGGGCGGCGAGATGGGTGACGAGCTTTAGGTTTTTTTCTGCGAGCGGGCGCATGGTAATGCCGTCCCGCGCGATACGCCATGCACCTGTCCGAGTGAGAAATGCGAGTCCACCGCATTCCAGGATCAGAGGAACAGCCTCTACAGCTCCGGTGACATGGTGCAAGTCGGAAGGGGCAACGCCAGCCTTTGTCGCTTCGCTCATGATCGCGTCGTACATGTAGGGACTAACTTGCCGTGAAAACATGACCCAGGTGCGGCTTTGCAATTCGGCAACCCGCACCTCGCGGTTCGCAGCCAGCGGGTCACGGGATAACATCGCGATGTAAAACGGATGCTCGGCCAGCTTGAGGCAAGTGAGATTGCGTATTTCGGGAACTCCTGTGGTCAGCCCAAGATCAAGCGTTCCGCCGACCACATCGCGAGCCACTTCATGGGAGTAACTGCTTGACCAGTTGATTCGAATCCCCGGATAAAGCGGCAAGTGAACAGAGCGAATGACAGAGGCCAGCCATGGATCGGCGTATGCTGATCGCCCGATGTTGAGAACATTTTCTGCTCCCCGTGGCACGGCCCTGGCGGCTGTCACGGCGTCTTCAATATGGGCGACCCCCTTGCGCGCGTGCTCGACAAACTTTGCGCCGGCGTCTGTGAGTTCGACCATTTGGTGATTTCGCTCGAAGAGGCGAACGTCAAGCAGGCCCTCCAATTCGAGAATTCGCTTCGTAAGTGTGGACTGATCCACGCTCAGCCTCACGGCGGCTCTGGAGAAGTGAAGTTCCTCGGCCAGGACAATGCTTGACTGCACCAACCGCATTTCTGGAAGAAGCATGGCTGCCCTCCGACGGAGAACGCAAGGCAGCAACAGTGAACGGAGGAAATGAAGAAGGGATCCCACCGCCGGGTGCGTGCAGGGATCAATCGATCAGCTAATCATTCTATTTGATGCGTTCCTGCCCTATGACGGTTGCTGGAATAAACCCGTTATGCATGGCAGGAATAACGGTCTCCCTACTTTTCATTAGACAGATTCTGCGGTTCCGAGTGAATCTCCAAACATCAGCATCCGTTGATTGAGGTCTTGAGATGAGGAAGCTCGAAAGCCGGGAGAAGGAAAACGGAAACAAGTCGCTTCGGCTGATTCCATTTGAAGGTCGCAGCCGCCCAACGGCGCGGATAAGCTTAGGGGATGACGCCGATGCGTCTCACTCTGTCGCGCTGGAGCGGCATTTCACCGTGCCGGAAGTTGCCCGGCAATGGGGAATGAGCGAAAAGTCCGTCCGGCAATTTTTCGTTAATGAACCCGGAGTACTTAAATGGGGATCACCGGAAACCAAGAAGAAGCGCGGCTACTGCAACCTACGCATTCCGGAGAGTGTCTTGATTCGAGTCCACCAGCGCCGGGCCGGATGAGTTTGCCGCACGAGCTTTCTTCGGAAATTTCGGGGGTTTTGGCTCCATTTCCTGCCACGCCTGCCGGACACTCGCCGCGAGTTGTTCCTGTCGCGCCTTCACAAAGGGCGCGTAATGCTTCTCGGTAATCTTCACGCTCTTGTGTCCGAGCAGAATCGAGACCTGATCAATCGGTACTCCAGCCAACAGCATTTCGACAGCGAAGGTATCGCGGAACATATGGGGGAAGCAACGCTTCCGCGTTCCGTCCGGACTCTCCAGTCCGGCCACTTCGAACAACCGGCGAAAGGCGCGCTGCCAGTCTGCCACCGCCGATTTCGGATCGCCGTTCCCGCTCCAAAAGAAGTAGCGCGGGTTCGGCTTTGGCCCCTCAGGGACATTGCGAAGATCCTCGGCAACTTCATGCGGGAGGGGAACATAGACGGGTACGCCCGTCTTGGCTTGATAGAGCAGGAGGTCGTCATTCGACTGCAGGCGTGCTCTTTCAAGTGTCACGGCATCGCGAATGCGCAGACCGCTCCAACGCAACAACTGCACCAATGCACGGATGCGCTGTCCGCGCTTTTCCACGTCATAGCCGCGCTCCAGCCCGTCATCGAGACGGTAGGTGCCATCAATGATCTCGTTGTATTCCTCGCGTGGAAAATAGTCGGTTGGCATCTGCTGTACAGTAATGCGCTTGAGATTAAGCGTCGGACTCTGTGTGATCCAGCCGGCGCGGATGCAGAACCAGAAGAACCCCGTAAGACGTTCCTGCTTTTTCTTCTTGGCCAGTCCACCATCTCTCCATGTCGCCCGAAACGATTGAACGGCACGCAAATCCAGTTCGCGCAGCAGGGTGTAGCCCTCTGACTTTGTCCAGGCAAGAAACTGCTTTCGGAAGATCGTCTCCAGTTTGCTGAGTGTGGACTCTGCCAAATTGCGCGCCCGTGCGTCAGCCAGGTATTCATCAACCGCCTGCTTAATAGTGACGGGCTCTTCTTTCTTTTCAGGCGCGGCCTTTGGGTCGTCGGCGCTCTCAATCTCGTGGGCAAGATTCTGAGCGCGTTCCCAGCTGGCGGTCTGGAGGCTGCGACGGATGTAGGTTCCGTTGACCGTTCCTTCGACCCACATGGGGCAGGAACAGCGCTTCCAGTAGCGGTCATCGGTCTTCGAGCAGCGCTTCAAATGGCGACGATAGAGCGTAAGCATAATGGAGCTATCGTACGCGTATCGTACATGGAAAATCCACAATTTTATAAATTACTCAATATAAACGATTTAATGCTGGTGGAGGCGGCGGGAGTCGAACCCGCGTCCGAAATCGTTGTCAGCAGAGAGACTCCATGCTCAGTCGCGTTCAGAAGTTTCGCTCCCCTCGCTCAGAACGGACAAGAAACGCGGGAAACTAGTCCGATGATCTCGTTCCCGCCACACGGACCGAGCGGCGGCAACCAGCCCACTGTGCGACGTCCTTTCGCAGCCCATGGGCGAAGCCGCGAAGGACGGCAACTTAATTAATTAAGCTGCGTATGCCAGTTGATTGTTGGCAATTATGGTTTTCCAGGCGATTACGGGTGCCCACACCCCGGCATGCCTCTTTGCCGCAAGCGATCCCGTCGAAACCGTGACGCCCCCAACGGGAAAACCCTGTGACACCTTTATTATCGCACTTTTCATGAACACCGCCGCGCGGCCAGCAGTTCCACCAGTGCAGGCCAGAACCGTCACCAGAGCGTTCTGATCTCATCCCCGGACACACGTACAGCAGGCACACGACGGCCAGCCGCCCGCGCCGGACCGATTAGCTGTTGCCGCGGATATATTCGCGCAGCCTGCGATTGATATCGGCTGCCTGCTGGACACCGTTGTCGAGCATTCCGCGCCATTTCCGGGCGTCCTCATCCAGCGCGACGGTGCCGAGAAGAAAGCTCGTCTGCAGAATGATTTCGAGGGCATTGCTCAGATCGTGGGAGAGCCGGCGCATTTCCTTCGCCTGCTCCTCAGGAATGGGGCGCGGTTGAGGGGCTGTGGTCATTGGGGAACCGTCTTCCACTTCCAGCATAGCGCGTCAGGCGGAGGGCGCGATGGCCCGGGCCTCGGTTTGACAGAGCGCGATCTGTTTGCAACACTAGGAATTACTGCCCATCCAGCGCGCTCGCGCAGGATCTCCGTGCCGAAGTGGCGGAATTGGCAGACGCGCATGGTTCAGGTCCATGTACTCGCAAGGGTGTGGGGGTTCGAGTCCC
>JAJZIF010000489.1 GCA_021810735.1 Acidobacteriota bacterium | reverse complement strand
ACGGCCGCGACGGCCGCTCTTTCCGTCTTCCCGCCGATGTTACGAGCCGATGCGAATGGCAATGTTTCCGGGCGACTCACCGTTCATCCCAAACAGGCTGGACCACCCATCGCGAAGGATTTTCTCGGCCTGGGTTATGAGACTGCGCAGCTGGCCCATCCGGAATTCTTCTCCACTGGCAACGCGGGTCTCGCAGGATTTCTGCGTCCGCCGGGCAACGGTGTGCTGCGCATTGGCGGCAACACCAGCGAGTACGCGTTCTGGACGCCGCATCCCTCGGCCAGCGATGCGCCGCAGTCCGCCGCGCCGGTGGGGCCGGCCAAAGGACGCAAGCCTCCGGCGATCGCCCACACCACGCCGCAATCCATTCGCAATCTGCGGCAGTTTTTGGATAGCGTCGACTGGCGCGCGATCTATGGATTGAATCTGGGCAAAGGAACTCCGAAACAGGCTGCCGAAGAAGCTGCCTTTGTTTCCGACACACTGGGCGACCGCCTGGTCAGTTTTCAGATTGGCAACGAAGCCGACCTATACAGCGACAACGGCCTGCGTTCGGCCAGCTACAACTATGCCGCGTTCGCGCGCGACTGGAAAACATTTCACGAAGCTGTGAAGGCCCGCGTTCCCGGGCAAAGTTCGCCGGTCCAGACACCTCCGGCAGCGAATGGCTGGTGCCATTTGCACAGCAGTTCGGCAGCGACGTGGTGGAGTTGTCCACGCACTATTACGCGTTAGGGCCGGCCAGCGATCCTGCCATGAATATTCCGCGGCTGCTGAGCGCCAACCCGCGCTGGCAGGTCATGGCTCCAGAAATTCATCAGGCCATGGCGGCGGCAAGCCGGGCGTCAGCAATACTTTTGCATCTTCCTTGTGGGCACTGGACTTAATGTTGCAATTGCTCACCGTGGGTGGCTGCGGCATCAACTTCCACGGCGGCGGATATGGCTGGTATGCGCCGATTGTCGGCACTCTCGACTATGGCTTGCTCGCGCGTCCGGAGTATTTCGCGCTGCTGGCGATGGCGCAATTGCTGGGTGGGCACATGGTGCGGAGTCAGCTCGATTCCGCCGAGGCTGGACCGCTGTTTGTTGCCTATGCAGCGCAGGATGCGCAGGGACGTCTTCGGGCGGTGGCGATCAATAAGGATGCGGGAAAAAATGTCCGGCTGACGCTCGAGGCGAATGCTTCAGGGGAGCGAGTCTCGATCGAGCGGCTGATCGCACCCGGGTTGGACGATGAGCAGGACACGACTTTTGCCGGGTCACAGGTGGGTGCGGAAGGTTCGTCGAGACCGGGCCGGGTGGAGCATGTTGCCGTTAGGAATGGGACGGCGGAATGCGATATTCCTGCGGGGAGTGCTGCGTTGATGAGCTGGGAGTAGAGGCTGTCCGTGCTTGGCACGGATCTCGTGCGACCATCCTTCCCACTCTTCGCAAGAAAACACGTCGGATGGGGTCCTCAGGGTTTCGTTTCGGGGCGAGGGGATTGGAATTCCCATAAAGGCACGCTCCTCGCGACTATGAAACTTTCGTACTCGCGGTCGATCTCAGTGCGGGCTATACTCGGATGAACATTCCACAATTGCAAGCGAGACGTCATTTATCGCCGGGCTGCGATTGTGTTTCCCGGTGCGGTTGGCATGGAAACTCACATCATCCTGCTTGTTGGCTCGATCCTGCTATCCGGCGGATGCATCGGGCTCATGATTGTTCGACTGACGAACCCATTTTTTCAAGGCGTCGGCTGGCTTGGAGCTTCTTTTGCCTCCGGGGCGCTGGCAGCCGTGGTGTTCGCAGTGGTTGTCGACCAGGGTAAGGGTTTCCTTCTCTTGGTCGCGGACGCCTTGATTTTGCTGGCATTTGTGCTCCTGCACGTTTGCTTTTTGGAATTGAGCGAAAGCGAATCGATCGTTCCCCGGCTGGGAATCGCATTGCTCATCGCGCAAGTGCTGAGCTATTTTTTCTATCTCCACGCGCACGAGTTGCGACAACTTTCCGCTGTAACTCTCGGCTTGCTGGTGGCGGTGCAGGCCAGTGAGAGCGCATTGCTGCTGAAGAACACAAACCAGAAAGGAATGGATGCGCCGGTTTGGTTCAACATTGCGCTTCTGCTGGGCTTCGCCGCCTTCAATCTTGTTCGCAGTGCGATTGTTCTTGTGGTTGGAACGCCGGCAAGCCTACAACTGCCAAACCCGTTGCAGGCGACAGCGGCTGTAGTTTTTCTTGGCGCTGGAATCGGTCTGGGTTTTGGCGTGTTCTGGATGGGGGGCCACCAGATTCGGCAGAAGCTGGAACATCTGGCGAGCATTGACCCGTTAACCGGCATCTACAATCGTCGTTCCTTTATCGCGTTGTGCGAGCAGGAATTGCTGCGGACGTCGCGGAGCGGGGAAGTTTTCTCGCTGATCATGTTCGACCTCGATCATTTCAAGAAGATCAACGATCGTTATGGCCATCGCGCCGGCGATCAAGTGCTGTGCGCGGTGGTGGAGAAGCTGCGAAATTCCGTTCGGAACATCGATATTGTCGGGCGATGGGGCGGCGAGGAATTTGTGGCGCTATTGCCCAAGGCGGACTCCGACGCGGCCCTGATTGTTGCCCGCCGGTTGCGGCACCATGTCGACTCCATCGCAATGGCCAACCCGAAAATGCGAGAGATTGAGGGAGAAAGCGCGATCACGATTACGCTGAGCATTGGAGTGGCAACCTACTTCGGGCATGATCCCACGATTACGATCCATGATTTGCTGCACCAGTGTGATTCCGCCATGTATCAAGCCAAGGCAGACGGGCGCAATCGAATTGTCGCCGTCGATTCGCAATTGGCGCTGAGCCACTAACGCCGAGAAGGACTGTCGGGCAATCGGGGAATATTTTCCGTGAGGGCTCATCCTGCGCAGCAGAAGAATTTCATGCGGCAGAATGCCGTAGGCGAAAACAAGCATCCTACCATGCAGGAGAACAACCATGCCCCAGAGTCCCCACGATCCAGTTGCAGAGCTGCACAATCTTGCCGCCCACGCCCACAACGCCGCCGCCAGCGCACACGGCAAAGGCGATCATCTCACCGCACACGAACTTTCCAAGCAGGCGCACGAACATTCCACCAACGCCTATCAGCACTCCGAAACGCTGGTGAAAGAAAAGTCGAAGGCCAGCCAAAAGTAGAAGACACCCAGGCCCGGACACTGTTGGCCAGTCCGTTATAGCGGAACATGCGCCCGTGCGACTCGCAAACAGCCAGCCGTCCGATTGATGCCGGCGCACAACCCTGTCATTTTTAATGAGCAGCAACATGAATCCGGGATGCCTCTGTGCCCGAACCGGACAGTTCTCTGTCGACAACAAAAACAGTCCGTTGGCGCTCTTACAGCCACTCCGAGTTGTTCACGAGTTCAAGCACCTGTCGGACGTACATGGACGCCCCCTCCTTGTGCGCCGGCAAAACCGGCGAGGTGTAGTGAATGAAAGTTTCATACAGTGAAGGACCAGCGAACCACACTGGCCCCGAGTCATGCGGAGTCGCTCGCGAGGG
>JAJZIF010000488.1 GCA_021810735.1 Acidobacteriota bacterium | reverse complement strand
TGAGAAAGTCGGTCCTGCGATCAAGTGGAACGATCCAGCGGTTCAGGAGCGCTTCCGGTTGCAGCCGCTGCCGTCCGAAATCGTCAATGATTAGGACCCCATTGTTGGCTTTCATTTGTACCGGGCCGACATAGAATTTCGTGATCGGATTGAATTGCAGGTTCAGCATCTCGCCCGTCAGCTCGCCGCCGACAATGACCGCAGGACGGTCGCAAAGCACCCAGCGCCAGTCGCTCTCCCAAGTCACAGGTTCAGCGACGGCCTTGTGGACCACTGGATCGTAGACGGTGATGACTTGGCCATCGACTTCCACCGCATACGGTATCCACACCTTGTCCTCGGCAACCACGTGCGACAAAGTTTCCGCGATCACGGTCTTTCCGACTCCAGTCGGTCCGTAGAGGAAAATTGAGGTGCCCGAATTCAGTCCTGTTCCGAGCTGCGACAGTATTCTGCTGTCCAGCACAAGATGAGCAAAGGCTCGTTCGACATCGGGCTGATGCACTTCGATGTCGCGAGCGCTCTGCAGATGGACCTGCTTCACATAGCTTTCGAGAGACACCGGCGTAGCGCCCGCATACTGGCATTGGGACAACAACTCCAATGCCCGGGATCTGCCCTGGGACGTGATCGCTATATCCGAAACATTATGGGACATGCCGGTAACTTCGCAGAGATGTTGGGCCCTCATTCGGACAAACAGTTCCTCGACAATGCTCAGGCTTAGCCGCATGTGCATGGACAGCTTAAGAAGCGAGAGTGGACCGAACAAATGGAGAGCCTTCAGCGCCAAATCGTCAAGAACCCTCTGAGGCACGCCAACATCGGAAACTGTTTCGGGTTTGTGAAGCGGTCCGTCTATGGACTTACTATTTCTTGGATCATCCATTTTTGTTGGTCCTCCAAGACCGTGCCTGGCACGGAGACATAGTAGCAGTTCGCAACCCCGCGAACAGACTTAGTTCGCCAGAGGAGACGAAAGCAGCCGCAGTTGCAAAAATCGGCTGGATCGCAAAATATCGCGCGCTCCGGACACAGCAATCCGCCAATTTAGGGCCTATCCAATAGCTGTGCCTCTGAAATGAAGAACGATCTATTCGGCACGCAGGCCCTTCAGCGCATCGAACACAATCCCGGATGTCAAAACCTCCGGCAACACCTTCGGCGCGGTTTGCGGTCCCCCGGAATACAACGCATAGGTAGGCACACCACTGCGGCCCAGCTGCGCCAGCGCCGCGGCGATCGTGTCATCGTGATTGGTCCAGTCCGCGCGCATCATCACCACCCCACTTTTGCGGAACTCCTCTTCTACATCGGGCCGGTCGAGCACGACGCGCTCATTCACCTGGCAACTCAGACACCACGCCGCCGAAAAATCCACAAAGACAGCTTTCCCCTGGGTGCGCTCCGCGGCCAGCCGCTGCGGACTGAATGGCTGCCACGCTACAGTTGGCGCGGATGCATGGGTGGCGGCGCTCCGCGCTGGAAGTTCCTTTGCGGCAATACTGGGTAACGCGACAGCCGCAAGCAATAGAAGAAGCGCCACCGCTGTGGACATCCATTTCGCCGGCCAATGTCCCAGCACCCATCCGGCGATGGCTGTAAGCAACAGACCTGCAAGCAACGCGGCCACACCGTTGCTGCCAGCCACCTGCGCGAACACCCACACCATCCAGATCACCGCGCTAAAGATCGGAATCGATATCGCCTGCTTCAGGTACTCCATCCACGCGCCGGGTTTCGGCAGCAGGCGTATCCAGGCTGGCTGCAACGTCAGCAGCACATACGGCGCCGCCAAGCCCAATGCCAGCACGGTGAACACGCCGAAGGTGATCGGCGCGCTTTGGCTCAGCGCGAAGCCGATCGCAGCCCCCATGAATGGCGCTGTGCATGGCGTGGCGACGACCGTCGCGAGAACGCCCGTGAAGAAGCTGCCAGTATAACCACTGCGCTGCGCGAGCTCGCCGCCCACGCTGGTAACGGACAGACCAATCTCAAACTGCCCTGCCAAGCTGAGTCCGAGAAAGAAGAACAGCAGCGCCATGCAGGCCACAAAATAGGGAGATTGAAATTGAAATCCCCAGCCGAGATGATGGCCGCCAGCTCGCAACAGCAGCAGCAGCGCGACAATGGCCCAGAAAGACACCAGAATTCCCAGTGCGTACATGGCCCCGTGCGTCCGCAATCGCTTGCGCTCATGACCCGAAGATTGCACCAGCGACAGCCCTTTAATGAACAGCACTGGAAAGACGCACGGCATCAGGTTCAAGATCAGTCCGCCCAGAAAGGCCAGCCCCAGCACGCGCAGAAGCCCTCCGCCAGGTGCCGTAACCGTCACGCGCTGTACGGCATATCCGGTGGTGACCGGCGACGTGAATTGATAGGCCGTGCCATCGGGAAACTTCAGCAGTCCATGCAGTTGTGCGGGGACCTGCTGCAACCCCTGCGCCTTTTCCACCGTTATGCGTACGCCGTCCGCCAGCCTTTGGACCGTTTGCGGCGATGCATTGGCGATCAAGTTCTGGTCAAAGGGGTAGAACTCCGCACTGGCCGCGCTCTTGCCTGTGAGCCGGATGACAAATGCCGTCTTCGTTTGCTGCACCTGCACAGACACGCCCAACGGCAGCGTGCGCGGCAACGCTCGCTCGGCGGCGAGAAACAATGGCTCCATTTTTGCATCGGGCGCACCCGGTTGGCTGGCCACGGAAACCGAGTGCTCCAGTTCCGCCTTACCGGGGATGCAAACATTGCTGCACACCAGAAAATGCAGGTGGCCGCGCAAGGTTTCTTTCGATCCGGAATGGACGCTGCCGTCGGCACGCATGGGAACGGGCAGCAATACCTCGCTCTGATAGCCGAAATCCATCAGCGGTCCCAGCGGCAGCCGCTCGGGAGCGGGAAACTGCAAATCGCCCGCGGTGATTCCAGCCGGAAGCTGCCAGTCGACGCGAGGCGGCTCTCCTGCATCGCCCGCATTGATCCAATAAATGTGCCAGCCCTTGTCCAATACGAAATGCAGCCCGGCAAGAAAATCTCGATTGGGAGCGATGGTGCCGGTTTCCGTCACCAATTCAACCGTCAGGTGCTGCGTTCGTACCGCCTGCGCAAAACCGTGGCCGCAAAGCAGGAGAAAACAAGCAAGCACCGCCAGAAGGAATCGCGATTTACGACGCGGATCCATTGCATTCCCCCTGACGGATATTTTCCCGGGCCTCGATCCGCTACGCGGCCTCAAAGCGACCTCTTGTCCGCCGTCCATCGTAAATGCTCTTTGTACATGCATCGGTCCGCCACCACTTTGATCCCATTGGCCTCGGCATGGGCAATCGCTGCCGGATGCACAATCCCTTCCTGCAGCCATAGATACTTTGCGCCGATGGCGATGGTGTCCTCCACAATCTTCGGCACAAATTCCGCAGCGCGAAATACATTCACCAAATCCACCGGAAACGGAATTTCCAGCAGCGATGAATAGCAAACTTCTCCCAGCACTTCCTTCAGCACAGGGTTGACGGGGACGATGCGATAGCCTCGC
>JAJZIF010000487.1 GCA_021810735.1 Acidobacteriota bacterium | reverse complement strand
CAAACTCAACTTCTCCGCTTCGTGCACGCTGATCTTCAATCCTCAGCATGACTCCTCCTTCAGGCTCATCTTCTATTGGAATCAATCCTGTCCTTCAGGCTCATCTTGTATTGGAAAAGAGTCCGACTTGACGAACTCCGGATCAGGCAAGATGATGGAAAACATAAGTAGGTGATGGAGTTCACCTAAACCGCTGTCCACCCCTGGCCGGACAGATGATGACTCCTGGTAGCGAACGCTGCCGCGGAGTCATGTCTACGGCAGTCTCAAGAGCATTCGCAGATCGAAACTGCTCGATCTGCCCATTATCTTTGGGTACTCCGGGAGGACCACGCATGCAGAAATTCTTGCTCACAGGAACAGGCGGATTCTTTGGCGCCATCGCCCGCCTGTGGGTGGACACCTACGTCTCAAGCCGGCTCGGCACCCGATTTCCCTTTGGGACGTTTGTCATCAATATGAGCGGCTGCTTTGCCATCGGCGTGATGCTCACCATCCTCAATCATCGCCTGAACATCAATCCTGGGTGGCGATATTTCTTGCCGATCGGCTTCGTGGGAGCTTACACCACGTTTTCCTCTTTCGAGTTTGAGACCCTGTCGTATTACCAGGGCGGCGGGTGGTTCATACCCGTTCTTTACGTAACCATGAGCATTCTGATCGGCCTGGTCTGCGTATGGGCCGGCACGATGGTGGGGAAACTAGCCGCGTAGCCAGGAAAAACCGGAGGGAATGTGTGTCCGTGAAGAATCGAGTCCCGGCCCTGAAAGTCACCATTTACGTCTGCGATGGCGAGTCGCACCGTGGAGTGCCGCTCTCCGCGGCCATTCTGAATTTTTTGTTTTATCGCGGAATCGCGAATGCCGTTGCGACCAGAGGATCAGCCGGATTTGGAACCGACCATAAGCTGCGCTCCAGCAGCTTTGTCGAGTTGTCCGATCGTCTGCCGGTCACGATCCAGTTTCTCGATGTGCAGGAGAAGGTCCTCGCCTGCATGGACAAGCTCCAGGAACTTGTAGGCGACGGGACGATTGAAATTCAGGAAACCACACTCCTGAGCCGCACGATAGCGCAACCTCCAGCAAAACCCGCTGCAGCGCATCTCGCCGGTCCAGCAT
This sequence comes from Acidobacteriota bacterium, assembly GCA_021810735.1. The sequence continues at coordinate 2,432 of JAJZIF010000487.1, read as the reverse complement.
ACGTCATGCAAATTTTCATCCGCGAGAGCGATCGCTGGAATGGAATTCCGCTGCATCAGGCTCTGGTGGACGCGTTTCGGTCCAACGATGTCTCGGGTGTTACCGTGTCCCGAGGAATCCTCGGTTATGGAGTAAAAAAGGAAATTCACCGCGAACGGGCGTTCCATCTCTCTTCCGATCTGCCGATTGTGCTCTCAGTCGTGGAACAGCCGGAGAAGATTGCGCAACTCACACCGTTGCTGGACCGGATGATCGAGAAGGGCCTCGTGGTGGTGTCGGAGGCGACTATCGTTGCCTACTCGCACCGGGGCGCGCCAGTTTAGCTGAGGGTATGCGGCGGAAACAGCAGAAGAGAAGGAGTCCGGAACCATGAAAACCGAATGGAATGCGCAGGTTCTGCAGATTTTTTTTGGGGAACAGGACAAGTGGCAGAACAAACCTTTGCATCAGGCCGTGATCGAGAAATGCATGGAACTTGGAATTGCCGGGGCAACCGTCTTTCGAGGCACGGAGGGATTCGGCGCCAGTTCGACCATCCATCGCTCCAGCCTTTGGTCCTTTTCCCAGGATGCACCCATGATAATGACCATCATCGATACGCCGGAGAAAATTGAACAGCTTATTCCTGAACTGCGCCGGATGGTTTGCGAAGGCGTGATTGTCAGTTCCTTTGCGCGGGCAAGCCAGTACCAGCGAAATGATCCGCTCGTGATCAAGCGCTGAGTCTCACCCTGGCTGCCTATATTAGGATGGAGGGATGAGCGACAGCAGCCAGGAAATACGCGCGCAGATCCTGCACCTGGCCGAGCGCTACTTCGACGAGATGTTCCCCGCTCGATCATTTACTCCCGGCCAATCCGCCGTACCGGTATCCGGCAAGGTTCTGGATGCTGCGGACCTGAAAAGCCTGATCGAAGCCTCCCTCGACTGCTGGCTGACGACGGGAAGATTCGCCGCGCAGTTCGAGCGGAAGTTCGCCCGCTATTTCGATCTGCGGAGCGCATCGCTGGTAAACTCCGGATCTTCAGCCAATCTGGCCGCTTTCTCATGTCTCACGTCTCCCAAGCTGGGCGATCGCGCGTTGCGTCCCGGCGATGAGGTGATTACCGTCGCAGCGGGGTTTCCGACCACGGTGAACCCGATCATCCAGAGTCGCTGCGTGCCGGTTTTCATCGACATCACGATCCCTACGTACCAGGCCGACGCCTCACAGCTTGAGGCGGCACTCAGCGACCGCACGCGAGCGATCATGATCGCCCACACGCTGGGCAATCCTTATGATCTGGATCGCGTGGCGAAGTTCGCGAAGCAGCATCATCTCTGGTTGATTGAAGACAGTTGCGACGCGCTCGGCGCCACTTTTCAGGGAAAGAAAGTTGGCACCTTCGGCGACCTTGCCACGGTCAGCTTTTATCCCGCACACCACATCACCATGGGTGAAGGCGGCGCGGTACTGACCGATTCCCCACTGCTGAAAACGCTGGTCGAGTCATTCCGCGACTGGGGCCGAGACTGCTGGTGCGAACCCGGCAAAGACAACACCTGCGGCAAGCGCTTCGACTGGCAACTGGGCGGTCTGCCTTGCGGCTATGACCATAAGTACACCTATTCGCACATTGGCTATAACTTGAAGATGACTGACATGCAGGCCGCTGTTGGCCTTTCTCAATTGGAAAAACTGCCGAAATTTATTGACGCGAGACGAAGGAATTTTCAGTACCTCTACGGAGCTCTCAAGCCGCTGGAAGATTTCCTGATTTTGCCCGAAAGCACGCCGGACGCGGAGCCGAGTTGGTTCGGTTTTCCGATAGCCGTGCGTGAGGATGCTCCTTTCACGCGAGACGAAATCATCCGTGAACTCGAGGCAAAGCGCATTGGGACGCGGCTGTTGTTCGGCGGCAACTTGATACGCCAGCCCGCCTATAAGGATGTTGAACACCGTGTGATCGGAGATCTTAGAAATACCGACTTCGTGATGCGGAATGTATTTTGGATCGGGCTCTATCCGGGCCTGACAGAAGAAATGCTGAGCTATACGGCGGACACATTCAAGAAATTCTGCAGCGCTGGTCGTAAGCTCATGCAGGTGGTTTGATGCTCCTGGGCGCGTTTCGACGGGCTCCGGCCTGGAGCCTCCGCTCCGTCCGGAGGACGGGAGCTCAGCTCGAAATCCTGCACTCTGCCAATCTGCTACGGTTTGCAAAATGCCGCCAAGACTCGAAAGACACGATGTGACAACACGGCGAACCGCGATGGAATGGAAGATCCTCGCGGACAAATGCAGCTCGCTGCCGCAGCGCCTTGCTTCTCACATGGATGAGCTCGCGAGCCTGCTGCAGTCGCATGCGTGGTCTTTGTTCCCTCTGATCCTTGCGCTTTACGCTTTCGTTCTAAAGAGGGAGCGTCTCAGGCCGCTCTGGCACGATGAGCTT
>JAJZIF010000486.1 GCA_021810735.1 Acidobacteriota bacterium | reverse complement strand
AATACTTCACGGGTGCGCCCGAACGGCAGCGGCGATCCGTCGAGCGATACAGCACATGGAATGCACTGTGCTCTGTTTTTCTTTAAATAAATAGGACAAAAATATACTTGCCCTATAAAGTGGCATTCAGGGGATAGAGCATTCGCTCGTGAATCGCTGCAGTCGTGTCATCTAAGATGGAAGATCCCCCTCCAAGTGCGCGTTTCACGGCACGCGGACTCCTTCCCTATGCCGGAGCATTCGTTGAGGGTTGGATTGGCCCGAAGTTTTCAGGCTCGGCACGGGGCCAACAAGATTCCGCCGTGCATGTAACGCCAGCGACCCTGGCGGGCTTTATGCAAGTAGGAAACAGCGCAAAAGAGGAGACACCATGCGGCATATGCTTATTCTCGGCGGAGGGACCGCCGGAACCATCATGGCCAACAAGTTAGCTTCCGCACTCGATGAGCGGGACTGGCGAATCACCGTCGTAGACGGGACCGAGGAACACTACTACCAGCCCGGCTTTTTATTCGTTCCATTCGGTATCTACCGAATGCGCGAGTTGGTGAAGCCCCGTCGTCAGTATCTGCCGGGCCGGATCAAGTTTATCCTTTCCGGCATCGAGCGCATCGATGCGGAAAAGAAGATGGTGACGCTGTCCGGCGGGGAGGCGCTTCGGTACGACTACCTGATCATTGCCACTGGGGCCGATATTCATCCCGAGCAAACTGAAGGACTGCTTGACGAGGAGTGGGGACGCAGCAAATTCGACTTCTATACACCGAAGGGCGCCAACCAACTGGCGCAGTTCCTGAAGGGCTGGCAGGGGGGAAAGCTTGTTCTCAGCATCACCGAGATGCCCATTAAGTGTCCGGTGGCTCCGCTGGAGTTCCTCTTTTTGGCCGATGCCTACTTTACCAAGCGCGGCATGCGCGACAAGGTAGATCTGCACCTGGTCACGCCGCTTTCCGGAGCGTTCACCAAGCCCACCTCAAGCAAGGTGCTCGGCGAGTTCCTGGAGCGCAAGGGGATCACCGTAACGCCCGAATTCGATCTAGGGCGCGTCGACAGCCAGCAGAAGAAACTGGTGGCGTGGGACGAGACCGAGGTGAGCTACGATCTGCTCGTGTCAATCCCCACCAACATGGGCGACGCCGCCATCGCCCGCAGTGGCCTGGGGAACGAGTTGAATTTCGTTCCCACCAATAAGGAAACCCTGAAAGCCGACGGGATTGAGGATGTCTTCGTGCTGGGTGATGCATCCAATCTTCCGAGTTCGAAGGCTGGCTCTGTAGCCCACTTCCAATCGGAAATTCTCTTCCAGAACATACTCGAATACATTGAGGGTCGTCCTGCCTGCGCCCACTTCGATGGCCATGCCAACTGTTTTATTGAGTCAGGCTTCGGCAAAGGGCTGCTGATCGACTTCAACTACGAAACCGAGCCTCTGCCAGGCGAGTTTCCGCTGCCCGGCATCGGTCCCTTCAAGCTGCTGGAGGAGAGCCCCATCAACCACTACGGAAAGATGATGTTCCGCTGGGTGTATTGGAACCTCCTGTTGCGCGGCATGGAATTGCCGATCGAAGCGGACATGTCAATGGCAGGAAAGCGGGTGCAATCATGACCGGCGCCGTCACGGAAGACCGCATTGCCGAGCTCGATCGCAAACTGGACTTTATCGTCGAGGAGATCGCTCACCTCAAACGGGTTCGTAACAGCGCCGAGGATCTTGTCGCCGATCTCACCCTGGTGGGCAAAGACGCGATGGGAGACGCCGTGGAAGCTCTTGGGTCTGCTGCGTTGCGACCGGACGAGATCGTCCAGATGTTCAAGAGTGTGCTGATCGATGCCAGACTGCTGACTGATGCGCTGCAACAGTTGGAGAGTGCGGCAGACTTCGTCCAGGACGCTCAACCCATCGTTCGCGATCTGTTCCGCCGGGCGATTGCGGGTAGCCAGCAGCTACAGGAGAAGGGCTACTTCGAGGCCGCCGCCGCTGGAGTGCGGATCGGCGATGCGCTTGTCCAGTCGCATTCCCTCGTCGATTTGAAGCAGGTGGAAGCAAGTGTGCCTCAGCTTGTCGGATTCCTGCGCGAACTTACCCGGCCTGAGGTACTGCAGGCCCTGGAAGCGATTATTCATGGCTTTGGAAGAGTTCAGGCGACGATGAACGTGGATAAATCCCTCCTCCAACTTGTGCGCGACATGAACTCACCGGATGCCCGCCGCGGCATTGCGATACTCGTTGAATTTCTGAAGGTCGTTGGATCGCGCACCACTTCCCCCGGCCCGGCCGGGACACCCGAAACACAAACCACAGAGAGGTGACACATGGAGACTATGAACTTAACAGGAAAAGCGATTCAATTGGATGCGGACGGGCATCTCGCCAACCGGAACGATTGGAATGAAAACATGGCCCGCGAACTTGCGGCCCAGGAAGGCATTCCCGAGCTGACGCCGCAACACTGGGCAGTCATCAACTTTATGCGCAAGGTCTTCGAAAAGGAAGGCGACGCGCCCTCGATCCGCCGCCTGACCAAGGAGAGCGGCGTCGATACAAAGGCGCTGTATCAACTTTTCCCAAAGGGTCCCGCCAAACGAGCCGCCAAAATTGCTGGGCTTCCAAAACCGAAGGGCTGCATTTAAGGAGAGCGACACCATGACACAGACAAACACGGCTGAACCGATTCAGAAAGTCTCAATCATCGTTTCGCATGGATCGCTGGAGGGAGTGTATCCCGGCCTGATTATGGCGAACGGCGCACGCATGGAAGGCATTGAAGCTTCGCTCTTCTTCACGTTCTTCGGCTTGGACGCAATCATCAAGAAACGGATGAACAGACTAAAAGTCGCAACCGTCGGAAACCCTGGAATGCACATGCCTACACTGCTTGGCGCGCTGCCCGGCATGTCGGCTTTTGCCACCTCCATGATGAAGAAAGAGATCGAGAAGCTCGACATTCCCCCCATCGGCGAGTTCATCACCATGATTCACGATGCCGGCTGCGAGATCTACGCCTGCCGCGCAACGGTGGATATGTTCCATTTGAAACGCGAGGATTTTTGCGATGAGATGGACGAAATCATCTCAGTCGGCCAGTTCTACGAAAAGGCCGCTGGCGCACAGATCATCTTCACGTGAGCTGGTCTCTGAATTCGGAGGAGGTTGCCAGTCAATTCCCATGGCTTTCCCAGGAACCAACCGGCGCTGGTTTTCACGCCTATATGCAGCGATTCACGGCACGGTACAACCTGGAACAGTGACACCTGCCACTCTGCCCGGCATTCTTATATGTACGCCAAGGCACGCTTATTGATACGGCAGGATTGAGCAGATTCGGCCGTATCAGAAACGATTCTCCGGGGTGATCTGGGACGCCAACTGGGCGAGAGCGGGAACCCACCTGGTCGCAACGTGCAGTGAACGCAGATGCAGCCTCGTTACCGCGCCAGTCCCTTACCCGACAGGAGACTTTCCGCTTCCTCAAACAGAGTTATAACCTCGAAGATATCCGCGTACTGAAGTATCAGCGGTTGAAGAACCTGGTCGTGCTGGTCACCGCGGCAG
>JAJZIF010000485.1 GCA_021810735.1 Acidobacteriota bacterium | reverse complement strand
ATCTAAGGAGGAAGAGGCTGTCCCCATCGGCCACATCACGAATGGCGTCCACGTGCCATCGTGGCTGGCGCCGCAAATGTGTCGCCTGTACGATCGCCATCTCGGCGTGGGATGGCAGGAGCGCAGCGGTTCGGCGCGCACCTGGGAGGAGATCGAAAATGTCGACGATGGCGAGCTTTGGGAAACACACCTCAACCTGAAATCGCGGCTGCTCGACTTCGCCCGTCGCCGGGCGCGGGAGCAGGCGGAACGGCGCGGCGAGTCGCCGGAGACGCTGCGCAATCTTGGCAAAGTACTCTCCCCGGACGCATTGACCATCGGCTTCGCGCGGCGGTTTGCCACCTACAAACGCGCCAACTTGATCCTTGCCGACATCGAGAAGCTGGCGACCATGGTCAACGATCCCAACCGCCCCGTGCAATTCCTCTTCGCCGGCAAGGCCCACCCGCATGACGAACCGGGCAAAAGGATGCTGCAGCAGATTGCCGAGATGATGCGCGACTCCAACTTCGCCAACAAGCTTGTCTTCATTGAGGACTACGACATCAATGTCGGCCGGTATCTGGTCCAGGGCGTCGATGTCTGGCTCAACAATCCCCGGAGGCCGCTCGAAGCATCGGGCACCAGCGGGCAAAAAGTTGTGCTCAACGGAGGGCTAAACCTGTCCGTGCTCGATGGCTGGTGGGCAGAGGCATACGACGGCCGCAACGGCTTCGCCATCGGCGCCGGCAGGACCCACGCGAACATGGATGTGCATGACAGCCGCGACGGCGCCGACCTCTACCGCGTTCTCCGCGACGAATTGATTCCACTCTTCTATGAGCGTGACCGCGACGGCCTGCCCCGGGGATGGATCAAGCGCATGAAGCGCACCATTCGCACATTGGGCTGGCGCTTCAACGCCGACCGCATGGTGATGGACTACACGCTGAAGTGCTACGTCCCAGCCGCCGGCGGCACCTCCAGCGAAATCAAAACCCTAGCCTAGGCTGAATCGCCTTCGCCCTACGAAGCCATTTGCAGCAGTTCCTGTTCCGCCCGCAACCAGTCTTGCTCCGCGTATCCATCCTGGTAACCGCGCTCAGCCCAAAACTTCTGCGCAAGCCGCTCGATCTCCTCGCGAGACGGCGCTGGCTTTGTTATCTTTGTTATCTCAGTCACGTTCTCTTTTTTCTTCGCGGCCTTGCGTGGCTTCGCGGTGGCCTTCGTCTTCTTCCCTGTATCTGTCATTTCACTTTCCTCCGTTGGATTCGCCGCCAACGTATGGGGCTTCCCTTCAGCATACGAAAATTCCTGCTTCCCCGCGATACTCAATTCGATTCGAGTACCTTTTTATTCAACTTCGCAGCACCACGCTTGCTGGGAATTCGCGCGAAGCGCGAACCCGGAGACAACCCGGCAAGGAAACCTCAGCGAGCAACATGTTCTGGCTTGCGCGAATTTCCCCCATCTCGAATTCAAGATGGAGCACGCCCAAATTGATCTGATGTTGCGATGCAGGTACGAAGGCTGTCCAAGAATGCTCCCCGTTTAGAATGCTCTCCATATAATATGTAGCCATGCTGACTCGGATATACATCGATAATTTCCGCAGCTTCGTCAACTTCGAGTACAGACCGGAGCGAAAGCAACTGCTGCTTGGACCCAATGGCAGCGGCAAGTCGTCGTTGCTCGACGCGATTCGCTATCTTAAACGGTTTATAGAGGGCGATGAGAATCCATTCACGCAGTCCACTCGCACCCGTTGGCAGGACAAACCTCTCCAGGTCGTGGAAATTGAGGCCTTTTTGGATCGCCAGAAATACGAATATCGGGTTGAAATCCGATTTGAACCTGAGACGAGACAACCGTCAGTAAATCTAGAAAGTTTAAGGGTCTCTGGTGCAACCGTTTTTGAGTTGGCCAAGGGAGAAATTCGCTTTTTCTCAAATGGCAGCGACCAGGCAACGGCCGTACCACTGGAAACGGTCAGATCTGCCTTGCATCTATCACAATTGAGCAACTCGCACGTCCGCCATTTCGTTGAGTGGATCAAATCTGTCCATTGCTTCCGGATCGACGAATATCACAACGCGATGAATGAGAGTGCCGATAGCGAGGAAGACCAGCCCGACTACGAACTCGAAAACATCGCTGGTTGGTACCGCCATTTGGTGGGAGCTTATCCCGATGAAAATCTGAAATTCTTGGGGTCCATGAAGGCAGCGCTCGATGGATTTCAGACTCTGCGGTTTTCGTCCGAAGAAGATGGCGTGAGAAAACTTCGCGCTGATTTTACGACCTCAACAAAGAAACGAGCGAATTATTCACTGTCCGAACTTTCCGATGGTCAGCGATGCTTACTGGCCTTATACATGATCCTTCACTTTCTGATAGCCAAGGGGCATACGATATTTATCGATGAACCGGATAACTTCATCTCCTTGCGTGAAATACAGCCATGGCTCCTGGCGGCGGAGGAAGCGGTCGAAGATCATCATGGACAACTTATCCTTATCTCACATCACCCGGAAATTCTGAATCAATGGGCCATAAGACATGGATTGCGTTTTTTTCGAGAGGATAATGGCCACGTCCGGACGGAGAAATTCAAGCCTGATCCTGGCGGAAATCTACGGCCCTCTGAATTGATCGCGCGGGGATGGGAGGATGAGTAAGCCATCGCAGGTCATCGTGCTTTTGGAAGATGACCATCACAAAATGCTCCTCCTCAGATATCTCAAGATACACGGGCTGGGACATGAGATAAGGATTGAGCTTCCCACCAGAGGCAGAGAGAGCGCCGAAGGTTGGGTGCGGAACAGGTTTGCCAAGGAAGTAAGCGCATACCGCCTCCGACAACGCAAAGCGAAAACTGCGCTGATCGTGGTAATCGATGCAGACACCCATACGGTCCAAGATAGATGGAAGCAACTCGATCAAGCGTTGAAGGATGCTGAAAAACCACCCGTCGATGTCGAGCATGAGAAAATTGCGCGGATGGTTCCAAAGCGCAATATCGAGACATGGATTCTTTGTCTAACTAAGCAGACGGTAGACGAGAAAACCGATTACAAAAATACGAGGAACGACTGGAATGAGCTGATTCCTCCAGCGGCGGCAACGCTATTTCAATGGACCCGGCAGGAATCCGAACTGCCAAACCACTGCATCGACTCTTTGCGGACTGGAGTCAAAGAGCTGAATCGCCTTGCACTTTGAAGCAACTTCACACTCTAAATATCCAACTGGGAGAATGTCGATCTTGAGACCTTTCCGGCAAAGAATACATCTCTCGAAAATGACACTATTCGGGACAAGTAGTCGGCCAGCCGGAAACGAAGACGCCCCCTACAGATCCTGCGCTTGTTCTGCGCGCGGTAAGGTTTCGGCAGGGTGGAAGCGGCGCAGGAAGAAGCCGAGCGAGCCGCCCTGCAGCACCACCGAGAACACCACCACAATGTAGGTCGTGGCAAGAATCCAGTCGCGACCATCGGACAGAGGCAGCGCCAGAGCTAGCGCCAGCGACAGTCCGCCGTGCAGCCCGCCCCAGGTAAGCACCAGCACCGAGCTTCGATGGTC
>JAJZIF010000484.1 GCA_021810735.1 Acidobacteriota bacterium | reverse complement strand
TGCTGTGACCGGGTTTGCCTTGGCAGCCGCGTTCCCGCTCATGTGTTCCGCTCAGTCGAGTTCCGCCCAACCCGCCTCCGCGACGCCCATCACGGTTACAGTCGATGCCACCGATGCGCCCCGCAAGATGCTGCACGCTGACCTCGTCATTCCAGTGCAGCCCGGCGACCTCACCCTGGTCTACGCGAAATGGATTCCCGGCGAGCACGAAGCATCCGGCCCCATCGACAATCTTGCCGGCGTCATCATCCAGGCCAACGGCCAGACACTTCCTTGGGTGCGCGACAGCGTCAACATGTTTGAATTGCACGTGCATGTGCCGCAAGGCGTCACGGAGCTGAAAGTCCATGACGACTTTCTCGCGACGGCGGATCCCACGGGATTTTCCTCCGGGGCCTCGACCAGCGAAAACCTCGCAATGATTAGTTGGAATGAGGTCATGCTGTGGCCCGAAGTTCCTTCGGCGAAGGATGTTCTGGTCACACCCACCGTCACCCTGCCGCAAGGCTGGAAGTTCGCCACTGCGCTGACCGCAACTGGCCACGACGGGAACACAACCCATTTCGCCACGGTCCCCTTGAACGAATTGGTGGATTCGCCCGTGCTTTCCGGCCGCTACTTTCGAGAGATTCCCCTGGCGCCGGAGATTTCTCCGAAACATTATCTCGATCTCGCCGCCGACGGTCCGGAAGACCTGGAAATGCCGCAGCAAATGCTGGCAGGATTCAACGATCTGGTGCGTCAAGCCAGTGCTCTTTACCAGTCGCACCACTACGGCAGCTATCACTTTTTGATGACGCTCAGCGATCAGGTCGCGCATTTCGGCTTGGAACATCATCAATCCAACGACGACCGTGTGCCCGAGAAGACCTTCCTCGATCCGAATATGGACGCGCTGGAGGCGGGTCTGCTACCCCACGAATTTACTCATTCATGGAATGGAAAATATCGTCGTCCAGAAGGATTGCTTTCGCCCGACTTCCAGACGCCGATGAAGGGCAATCTGCTGTGGGTGTACGAAGGCCTGACAGAATACCTTGGCGATGTGCTCACCGCGCGTAGTGGCCTTTGGACTGATGACCAGTATCGCGAGGCGCTGGCGAACTCCGCCGCGATCATGGACAATCGACCCGGCCGCACCTGGCGCGATCTGCAGGATACGGCCACCGCAGCGCAAATCTTATATAGCTCTGGAGATCGATGGGACAATTGGCGGCGAAACGTGGATTATTATCGCGAAGGCGAACTGATCTGGCTCGAAGCGGATACCGTTATTCGCCAGAAAAGCCACGGCAAGAAGTCGCTCAACGATTTCTGCGTCCGCTTTCTCGGCCTCGGCGGCAACACCGGCCCAATCACCGTGCCATATACATTTCAGGACATTGTCGACAACCTGAATGCCGTCCAACCCTATGACTGGGCCAATTTCCTGACTGATCGGCTAACTACCAAGGTCGATCATGCGCCACTCGGTGGCATCGAGAATGGCGGGTATCGTCTGGTCTACACAGACACGCCGAACTCCATGGAGCAGGCGCGTGAAGCGGAGGCAGGTGTGGACGCGTGGTACTCCCTCGGCCTCCATATCTCTCATAACGGCGTGCTCAGAGATGTGCTGTTCTATTCGCCGGCATACAAGGCGGATTTAGGCCCGGATATGACGATCGTCGCAGTGAATGGACGCCAATATACCGACGCCCTGATGCACGACGCCATCCGCAATTCCAAAACGTCGCAGACGCCGATCGAGCTCATCGTAGAGAACACTGGCTATTACCGCGTCGTGCAGATCGACTACCACGGTGGCGAACGCTATCCGCATCTGGAGCGCGTCGACTCGAAGCCCGATCTGCTGGATCAAATTCTCCAACCTTTGCCCGCGCATTGAAACAGTAAGAAGTTTCGTCTCCTGTGCCGCCGCTCCCAAGCTAGGGAGCGGCATTTTCCTGTATGCTGCAATGGAATTGATGAGGACACGAAAATGTTGCCCCTGACACGTCTCTACTGTAGTGCAGTGCTTGCAACCATGTTCCTTACCGGCCTGGAACTCTATGCTCAGTCCACGCAATTGCTGGTCGATGCGGACCACCGCGCTGCGACCAGCCTGGATGGCGCGTGGCACGTCATCGTGGATCCGTATGGCAAGGGACTGTATGCCTCCGACGGCAGCGTTTTGCAGCACGGCTATGGCGAAAACCATCAGCCGAAATCGAAAAGCGACCTGGTCGAATATAGCTTCGCGAAGAGCCCAACGCTCCAAGTTCCCGGCGATTGGAACACGCAACGCAAAGACCTGTTCTTCTACGAAGGCGTGATTTGGTATCAGAAAGATTTCGCCTACACGCCAAAACCGCACACGCGTGCGTTTCTCCACGTTGGAGCGGCCAATTATCGCGCCTATGTCTTCGTCAACGGAACCAAGGTTTGCCAGCATGAAGGAGGTTTCACTCCCTTCGATTGTGACGCTACCGGCGTGCTCCACGCTGGCAACAATTTTGTCGTGATCGCCGTCGACAGCACGCGACTGCGAGATGGTGTTCCCGCACTGCGGACAGATTGGTGGAACTATGGAGGGTTGACCCGCGACGTTTCGCTGATCGAGGTGCCCGAGCAATACATTGACGACTACGACCTGCACCTGCAGCGCGGCACGACGACGGAAATTGCGGGCTACGTCCACGTGCAGGGCGCATCCGCGGAAGAGCCGGTGGTGGTGCGCATTCCGCAGGCAGGCATTGTGCAGAAAGCCACTACAGACGCATCCGGGCGCGCGCAGATTTCCATGCACGTGCCGAAATTGGAACTGTGGGCGCCCGAACACCCAAAACTCTATCGTGTCGAAATTCAGGCAGGGAACGGCCAGGGAAGCGACCATCTCTCTGACGAGATTGGCTTCCGCACCATCGAGGTACATGGCACGAAGATTCTGCTGAATGGCACACCGATCTTCCTGCGCGGCGTTTCCATCCATGGAGAGGCGCCCATCCGTGGCGGCCGTCCCACCAGCGAAAAAGATGATGAGACGCTGTTGCGATGGGCGAAAGAAATGGGCGTGAACTTTGTGCGCCTGCCCCATTACCCGCAGAGCACCCGCATGTTGCGGCTCGCGGACCGCATGGGAATTCTGGTGTGGGAAGAAGTGCCTGTCTACTGGGCCATCGAGTTCGACAATCCAGCGGTGCTGGCGAAGGCCCAGCAACAACTGCAAGAGATCATTCGGCGCGATCGCGACAAGGCGTCCGTCATCTTCTGGTCCGTCGCCAATGAAACGCCGGTCAATCCGGCGAGGAATGCATTCCTGCAATCGTTGATCTCTACGGCGCGAGCGCAGGACGGCACGCGTCTGGTCACGGCAGCCATGCTGTCCTCCATGCATGGGAACGAGATTCAAGTGAACGACCCGCTTGGCGCGTACCTTGACGTTGTCAGCTTCAATGAATATGCGGGATGGTATCAAGGCTCGGCGGACGACGTCGCCAAAATCAAGATCACCTCCATCTATCAGAAGCCGCTGTTGCTGAGCGAGTTTGGCGCAGGCGCCAAGGCCGGTTTCCACGCCGACGCG
>JAJZIF010000483.1 GCA_021810735.1 Acidobacteriota bacterium | reverse complement strand
GGCGGTGCAGACCTTTTATCTGGGCAACATCACTCAGGCGAACGACCTGAACGAAGTCCTGAATGCGGTGCGGAATCTGATGGACACCACCGTCAAAATGCAGGCCGTTCCCAGCCAGAACGCCATCGTCATGCGCGGAAGTCCGGATCAACTGCTGTTGGCGCAAAAGATCATCGACGATCTGGATAAGGCCAAGCCGGAAGTGGTCGTCGATATCGCCGTTCTCGAAGTCAACAAAGACCTGCTGCGAAACATCGGACTGCAGTTGCCCGGCTCCATCGGCGTGCAGTTGCAAAGCTCGACGGCAGCCACGACAGCGGCCACGACGACCCCCACCACGGGCATCACTGGCACCGCGGGAACCGCCCCCAACCTGACGATGAACGATTTAGCCAATCTGAACGGAACGAATTTCGGCATCACCATCGGCCCGGCCACGCTGAACATGCTGTTGACCGATTCCGACACGCGGGTCCTGCAAAATCCGCAGATTCGCGCGGTAGACGGTGAAAAGGCCACCCTCAAGATCGGATCGAAAGTCCCGATTGCCACCGGTTCCTTCTCGCCCGGCGCGGGCATCGCCGCGGCCGGTATCAGTCCGCTGGTCAGCACACAGTTTTCCTACATCGATGTTGGCGTGAATATCGACATGCAGCCGACGATCCATTATGACGGCGATGTTTCGATGAAGCTCCATATCGTCGTTTCCAACATCACCAGCTACAGCAATCTGGGCGGCATCGAGCAGCCTGTCATCGGGCAGCAGGACCTGCAACAAGTGATCCGCATGAGGGAAGGCTCGGCTAACCTGCTGGGAGGCATTCTTCAACACTCGGAAAGTCTCACGGTTGGAGGCACTCCTGGGCTGGGAGAAATTCCTCTTCTTAAATACCTGTTCAGTTCCCAGCAGACCGAAACCGTCAACGATGAGATCGTTTTCGTGTTGATTCCCCATCTGGTGCGGAGCATCAATCTGAGCCCGCTCAACCTGCGCACCATCGATACCGGAACGAGCGCCAACGTAAGTTTGCGCATGGACCCGGCCACTGCGGGAATGTCGTCGGCTGCCATCACGCGCACCGGCCAGCCGCCGCTGACTTTTGAGCCGAGCACCCCGCCGCAGCCGACAGCCGCGGAGGCAGCCAGCCAGTTCGCGCAGAACATGAAGACTACGGCGGAGAACTCACCCGGCACGCCCGCGGGCGGCTCCCCGCTCGAACTTTCCTTCTCTCCGCAACAGAGTGTCCACAAGGTGGGGACCACCTTTCAGATGCAGTTGGATTTGAACGGCGGTCACGACGTTTTCTCGGTGCCCATGCAGTTGCACTATGATCCCAACGTGCTCAGCCTGATCAATGTCGATACCGGAAGCCTGCTGGCGAAAGATGGCCAGACGACCGCTCTGGTCCATCGCGATGATGGCAACGGGAATGTCACGATCAGCACTTCGCGGCCACCCGGAGTCAAGGGTATCACTGGCAACGGAGACCTCTGCTCGCTTACCTTCCAGGCCAAGGCCCCGGGCGACGCCACGGTTCAGGTCATCAAATCCGCTGCCCGCAACAGCGCGCAAACGATCCTGCCCGTCCTTGCGGGCTCCCCCGCCGTCGTACATGTGCAGTAAGCTGGGAAAGTAGGGAGCGCTTCGCAATGAAGTTGAACAATCTCGATGCGGATCGCTGTCGCGGCGGTCATTGCCGCGAGCGTGGTACTGCCGCGGAAATTCCCAGGGAGCAACCCTTAGGCATGAAGACCGCCTGCCGCGTTCTCCCGTTCCCTCGACAAAAGACAAGGGGCCGAGGGCAACAGGGACTGACGCTGGTCGAGTTGATTGTCACCATCGCCATCCTTGCTATTCTGGCATCGGTTGCCTATCCGATTGCGCGGTTCCAGATCCAGCGGCAAAAGGAGCAGGTTCTGCGCGACGATCTTTGGCAGATGAGGCATGCCATCGACAAATATAAAGACGCCGCCGATCGCCAGGCCTTTCAAACCTCGATCGACAGCTATGGCTATCCTCCGGACCTGGACACTCTGGTCAATGGCGTGGATGTACAAGGGCACAAGGTGAAATTTCTACGGTCAATTCCCATAGATCCCATGACGGGCAAACAGGATTGGGTGCTGCGCTCCATGCAGGACGATCCGGATAGCGATTCCTGGGGCGGTCAGAACGTGTTCGACGTGCATTCGGCCTCCGACGGCACGGCGCTGGATGGAACAAAGTACAACACATGGTAACTGTGAGCCAAACGATATCGCGCCAATTCCGCACCTTGCGTTTCAAAGCAGGAACCTGGAATCCGTTTGCGAATGCTCGCCAGATCGATCGGCGCCAGCGCGGCTTTACGCTGGTGGAGCTGATGGTCGTCATGCTCATCATTTCCATCCTGCTGGCCGTCGCCGTGCCCAGCTATATCTCTGCCATCCGCAGCGCGAGAGAGGCGGCGCTGCGCCA
This sequence comes from Acidobacteriota bacterium, assembly GCA_021810735.1. The sequence continues at coordinate 1,116 of JAJZIF010000483.1, read as the reverse complement.
GGACCTGCATACCATGCGGGACGCGATCGAGCAGTACACGGAAGATAAGCAGGCAGCTCCGCAGTCTCTGGACGATCTGGTGCAGGCCGGTTACCTGAAATCGCTTCCCGTCGATCCCATGACCCACAGCGACACCACCTGGGTCCCGGACGAGTCGGACTCCTACAGCAGTGTCGATCAGTCGCAGACCGGAATCGACGACGTCCACAGCGGTTCCGACCTGGTCGGCAGCAACGGCACTCCCTATTCGCAATGGTGATGGGATGGGAAAACCGGACACTGCAATCGATTTTGACCGGAAGCTGGGCTCTCAACCCCGTCAGGCCGCCGTCCATCGAACCTATCGACACATGCAAGCCAATGCAGCCGAGCGATTTCACAATCCCGCTGCCGACAATCTTGCTGCCGACTGATTGTATGCGCGGGTTTCGCAACGGAGGGCGCGGAACTGGCGCTGGCTTCGACCATCGCTGGCGGCGCGTTTCTAGAGCATTTTCACAGATAGCGTAAGGTTTGGGTGCCCCATCCCTAGCGCAGCTAGGGTGGGATAGCGCTATGTCCGCATTACAGCAACTGTGAAACTCGTCTAGGCATCGATTCCTCCTCGGAATATCTGAAGGCTGCCGTTCGCAACGGCTGCTGCGATTTCATGGTAAACACGCTCGATGAATCGCTGCGGGCGCTGAAAAATGAACTGCGCAAGCAAACGGCGCTGTCCGTTGGCTTGCTCGGGCTCGCTTCAGATATTTTCCCGGCCATGGTGGAACGCGGCGTCCACCCGGATTTGATTGCGGAGGCATCGCCGCAGCAGAGCGAGGACGATGCATCCATCCATCGCCAGGCTCCTCTGCGGCGCGTACTGGGGCTGCAACTGGAGGAGTTGAACAAATTACTGAGCAGCTTCCAGAACGAAGCGTCTACCGGGAGGTTTCAAGCGGCCGCTGCTATCGACTGGCAAACCGCAGACGGATCGAAGCATTCGATTGCATTGCAGCCGCAGTGAAGAATCGCGAGACCAGCGCGAGTCACGAATCTGCGGCCGGGGAACTCCCATTCGCATTCGAGCGGATTTACAGATACTGTATTCAAAAAATGAGATGAGTCATTCTTCGGTCG
>JAJZIF010000482.1 GCA_021810735.1 Acidobacteriota bacterium | reverse complement strand
AGCCGTCAATGGCATGTAAGAACGGCGCATGAAAAATACTTCCGCCAAGGCCAAACCCAACTACGCCAGCGCGAATCGTGCGACTCATTGTTTTTCTCCCTTTCAAGAAATTATCAGGCATTGCGTAGATGGCGTGGGTGCGTGGACGAACTTTGGGCCGTTGTGCAGTTGTGGGTTCAGGAAGCAGCCAGACGAGAAACACTGGCATCTAAAGTTTCGTATTCAGCAAGAGGTCGTATGGTCTTCCGCGTTTCCCGTTCCGACGCAGGCACAAATTTAAGCAGGAGGCGTTTTCTCGCAATTTTTATGGCCGGACTTCCCCCCGCTGGCATCCTGGGATGCGGAGTTTTCGACAATTCCTTGAGTCCCTACAAACCAGGCACGCCGTCCTCCAATGCGGGCAATTTCACCAACACAGTATTCATCGGCGATTCGTTGACCGCTGGTTTTCAGAATGGGTCGCTGCTGGACAGCCAGCAGCCCAACGGATACGCCAACCTGATTGCAAAGCAGGCAGGATTCCAATTGAAGCTGCCGTTGATTGCCGCGCCAGGCGCTCCAGCGGTCCTGCAACTGGTCAGCGTCGGGCCTCCCGCGGTGATTAAGCAGGCATCCGGCATTACCTTCGGGCGCGACAATCCTACCGTCCAGGCAACGGACCTGGCGGTTCCCGGTCACCGACTGGCGGACCTGCTCAACCGAGAGCCAGTCGCCATTCCCACGACGAATGAAGACATTATTACCGATCTGGTGCTGGGCATACCCGGTCTTGCTCTGGGGGAACGGTACACGCAACTGCAATGGGCGGAGCATTTGAATCCGACGACGCTGTTCGTCTGGATCGGCTCCGACGACGCATTGCAGGCGGCGGAGAGCGGCATGCCATCGAGCATGACGTCTCCCGCCCAATTTGCCACGGAATATACCCAGTTGATGCAGGCTTTGCAGGCCAATACCAAGGCAAATCTTATTGTCGCCAACGTGCCGGACATTACTCTGGTCGCATATCTGACGCCGGGGTCTGTCGTGCTGTCGGAATTCTCGCAGTCGAGTGGAATCCCCGTGGCGCAATTGAGCGCGACTCTGGGCATCCAGGCGACGGACCTGGTGAATCCGAACGGGATCTCGCAGATTCAAGCGATCCTGGCCGGAACGCAGCCGGGGCCAGTGAGCGACAGCGGCTTTTTGAGCCCTGCGGAGGTGGCGACAGTACAGCAGACGATTCAGCAATACAACGCCACGATTGCCCAGCAGGTGGCAGTCGTGGGCGGCACGCTGATCGATCTCAATACGGCCGTAACGCAACTCCACGACAGTCCGCCGACGATCAATGGCGTGCAGACCAGCTTCGCTTTTCTGGGCGGGTTTTTCTCGCTGGATGGCGTCCATCCCACCAACACCGGGTATGCGCTATTGGCGAATATTTTCATCGACAGGATGAATGCGGCGCTGGCGACAAAAATCCCGGATGTCGATGTCGGCACGATTGCGGCGTCCGATCCCTTGTTCCCGTCCAATTTGCCGAAATTGGCAAGGAGGGTATTGATTCCAGCAACAGCAGGCCATTCGCTGGACTGGATGATGAAACCGCGCGCGCGAAACTGATCGCGCCAAAAACCAAAAAGCCAATGCAAAGGTACTTCGCTGCGCTCAGAATGAGCTTCAAGACGATAGGGACGGCATAGACGGTAAATATGAAAGCCGCGCAAAGAAATCGGTCTTTGCGCGGCTTTCATAATTCCAACGTTACTGCGGTTGGGTAGCTTGGCTGGCGCGAATCAGGCTTGCGCGGCTGGGGACTGTTCCGGCTCGGTTGTTTCGACGGGCTTTGCTGCGACCGCTTTCCTGGGAGGCTCCGGCTTTGCGGTCTCGGGCTTCCTGGCCTGCTCGACCTTTTTGCCGGGAGCGAGGATGGCGTGCAGGGTGGTGCCTTCCATCCGGGGATGGAACTCCACGATGCCAGCCTCGCCCACGTCTTGAATCAGGCGATTGATGATCGTATATCCCAGCTCGCGGTGGGCCATTTGGCGTCCGCGAAAACGCAACGAGGCTTTCACCTTGTCGCCATCGTGCAGAAACCGGATGGCCTGGTTCTTTTTGGTCTGGTAGTCATGCTCATCGACGGTCACCGAGAGCTTGACTTCCTTGATGGTGATGATCTTTTGCTTCTTGCGGGCTGCTCGTTCGCTCTTGTCTTTCTCGTAAAGAAACTTGCCGTAATCCTGAATGCGGCAAACGGGTGGCACGGCGTTGGGAGAGATCTCCACCAGGTCCAGTCCGCGTTCGCGGGCTATTTTGAGGGCCTCAAACGGTGGGAGAACTCCGAGCTGATCTCCATTTTCGTCAATGACGCGAATTTCACGCGCGCGTATCCGATCGTTGATGCGGATAAACTGTTTCGCTGAACGCTTGTCGATGTGTCGCCTCCAAATACGCGGGGATATACCCCGCCTCGTGAGTATACCATTTCAATGCGAACGGGCCGCTGACTGACCGATGTCCCCAAAATGGATGATTAGGTTCGTTGGATTCCGCGCTAGTGGGCTGCTAGATTCTTGGATCGCTGAAGCCTTCGTCCTTATCCCATCCATGTCTCGCTTTTGAGACATGGGATTTTTTCGCGCCTGGAGTCAACCCCCGGTTTCCCACCCTCGCATCGAACAGTGGATAATGCCGTAATGGCAATGAATACGCTGTCGGAGACAGTCTGTCCCTGGCGGTATCATTGCGGCGAGGGGCGCACACATGCCGACCGGGAAACTTCAGGCAAAGGAAATTCGACTGGTGTCTCGCCCGCAAGGGGAGCCAACTCCGGAAAATTTCTCGCTCGCTACTGTCGAATTGCCGGAGTTGCAGCCCGGAGAAGTTCTGGTCCGGAATACATTTTTTTCCATCGATCCGTATATGCGCGGGCGCATGAATGAAGGCAAGTCGTATATCCTGCCCTTCGCCGTCGGCAAGGCTTTGGATGGGGCCGCCGTGGGCCAGGTGGTGCAGTCGCGCGACCCAGCATTTCGCGCCAGCACCTGGGTCCTGAGTTTCTGCGGATGGCGCGACTACTACGTCGCCATGGGGCAGCAGCTGCGCGTGATCGATACAACCCAGGCGCCCGCCTCGGCCTATCTCGGCGTCCTGGGCGCTACCGGCCTGACCGCCTGGGTCGGTTTGAACGACGTTGCCGGGATCAAAGAAAATGAGACTATTTTTATCTCCGCCGCGGCTGGCGCGGTGGGCAGCGTTGCCTGCCAGTTGGCCAAATTGCGCGGCTGCCGGGTCATTGCCAGCGCCGGTTCGCCTGCCAAGGTCGCGTTCCTGAAAAATCAGTTGAAAGTGGACTACGCGTTCGACTATCGCGAATCGGACCCGCTGCGGCAATTGGAAATCGCCGCGCCCGACGGCCTGCACGTGTACTTCGACAACACCGCCGGCCCGCAGCTCGAAGCGGCGCTGGAATCCATGCGCCATCATGGCCGCATCGTGATGTGCGGCGCGATCTCGGGCTATAACAAGCCCGCGCCGGGACCGAGGAACCTTCACCTGATCATCGTTCGCCGCCTGCGTGTGGAAGGCCTCATGGTC
>JAJZIF010000481.1 GCA_021810735.1 Acidobacteriota bacterium | reverse complement strand
CCGCTCCTTAAAGTTCTGCGGGGGCTTTTTCAATGTCTGACGAAGTGATGCATGCCGGCATCCGCTGTAACGGATTACATCCAACCTTGTAACGAACGCCGAACAAAATTACAGCATCGCGTACAACTTCATGTCAATAGGATTTTCACTGATTTACCTGTGGAATTCTGGGCGGCCCCATACAACCGCATCAAAGGCAAACTCTTCACTTCCCGCAGGAAGCACGCCGCCCTCGACAAGTCTCGCACACCTTTCCCGTTCGCGCGGCACACGCATCGCATCAGTAAACATTTTCGCGATCTCCTGTCCGCCTCACCTCGCGGCCCGCCGGATCCGGATCACCGTCACGCTCTCATGAGGGAATACATGCCGCAAAACATCCCCGTGCAACACCTCGGCCGTCCGGTGCGGAATCACTCTTGCCGGATCATCCGCGTCGTTTCCCTCGCCCAGATAGCTCGCCTTCAGAGTCTCAACCGTCGCCTTCCCTTGTGCTGCAAAATGCTCGAGCGTGATCTCCGCCGGAATATCCGTCGCCAGACTCCGGTTCACGCAGAACAGATCCAGCGTCCGGCCGTCCGCCGTCGTCGCCGCCACCACATCCAGGTAAGGAACATCCGCGATATTCGGCAACCGGCTCACCCCATTCCGCACCGAGTAGCTCCCTCCGTCCGTCGTCACCTGCACTGGATGCACCCCGTCCGCTGTCGAATACATCCGGAACGCGTAGTACCCGGGCGCCGCATACACTTGCCCGCGCTCCTTCCAGATGCCCGCGAAATCCATGATCCCCGTCATGTCCGAAACCGGAACAATCGCCGAGTGCCGCATCAGCATGTTCAAAAAACCTGCCGTATCCACCGCTCCGCCCATGTTCGTAAAGTTCGGCGTTCCCGGCCGGTGCCCGACAAACAGCCATTCCGTAAACGCAACATGCGTCTTGTGCGCGAACGCTGGAACCGAATTGATCTGTGCCTGCTGCTGCTCCAGCTTCTGCCCCAGTTCCACTGGCAGCGCAAACGCCGCCGCGTCGATAGAGTCAGTTGACGCATGGGGCGTGTCCATCGCCGTTGTGGTCACCACGAAATGTGTCGATAGATAATCGAACGTCCCGGCCGGATTCGTCAGTTGCGTCGCATTCCACTTCGTAAAATCATCCGGATCTTCGCCTGTCGCGATCAATCTCGCCGTGGGATCAACCTTCCGCACCGCCCGACTGAAGGCAAGCGTTCTCCCTGCGAGCTCGTCCAGTGTCGGGTAACCCATGTTCCAGTTTCCCCACAGCTCATTTCCCAACTCCCACAGCAGCCCCCCGTGCTGGTGCCAGTGCTCGTCCACATAGCGCACCCAGTCGGCGGCTTCCTGCGGCGTTCCGCTGCCCAGGTTCAGCGCAAACTGCGGCTCCGCGCCAATCAGCTTGCAAAAATGCAGAAATTCATCCGTACCAAACGTGTTGTACTCTGGAATCCCCCACGCTTCGTTCCGCATGCTCACACGCTTATCCCTTGGGCCAATTCCGTTCCGCCAGTTGTATGACGAGGTAAAGTTCCCTCCAAACCGTACCAGCGGCGTATCCATCGCCTTCGCCATCCTCACCACATCCGGATCCAGCCCATCCAGTGCATCCGCCGGCATCAGCGACAATTCGTCCAGATCCACCCGTTCGCTTCCCTCCACCTCCACCACAAAATCTTCGGGATCGAGCCGGTGCAGCTTCCCCTGGGGCAGCGTCAGTGTAAAGCGGTACTTCGTCCAATTTGCACTCGTCGCGGTTACATGAGCAGCCGCCAGCACCTCGCTGCCGTTCCGCGGCTGGATCGACACCGTAATTCCGTCGGGCCCGCTCACATGCTTTGCATAAAGGCTGCCTTCATAGGTCAGCTCTCGCTGCACAGGCAGATATACCTTCTGCCGGATTCCCGTCGCCCGCCCGGGCACTCCCATCACTTCGACCGACTGCCACGAGTTCGCCGCATTCCCATACAGAATCGCGTACCGGTTCCCTTCGCTGAAGTCCAGCGGCTCCCACGGCAGCGGCAGATCAAGCTCCGAAGCCCGCGCCAGAGACGGCTCCGCCCGCAGCATCTCCGCTACATGCGGCGCGTCCCACATTCCCGACTCGAGGCTGGGATTTTGCAAAATCTGCGCCCACAACCCGTTGTATGTCGAGTTCCCGATTGGCTCCAGAAACGTCCCGAAAATCGTCCGCGGTATCGCCTTCCCCGCCGGAACCGCCGCATCCACTCGAATTGTCGCCGTCTGCGGTATCGGCTCATTGACCGTGATCTGTGCCATGGTCGGAAGAGTCACAGCGATCGGCAAAAGTAGCAGCGAAAGCAAGAATTGTCCGGCAACTCGCATGGGCTTGCACCTCAACAGGGAGAGATTCAAAATTTGCGGCAGAACACCGCTTCGTCGTGCAATCGTTTTCAATACTAGAGCAAATCTCCTGATAATGCGGACCAGACCGAGATACCCGTCATGGCCGTTCCATCAAACAACGGCCCCTTGTCGAATCACAATCGCTCCATGACGATCAGAAGAACTGCTCTGGGTTTGACCGGCCCGCAAATGCAAAATTAGACTATGCGCCATAGGAGACATTTTGCGCAGCCCGGCGGCACGGCGGCCGTTCCTTCTCCGCCTTCGGCTGTCTTTTTCTTCCCGCCAGCCTGGTCTTGGCGGGGTGCGACTCCTTTACACAGTGAAGGCACAACGCCTGAAGACCACAGGGCGATCGGCACCTGAATCATATTTGTTGGGGAACCATGCAGCGACGCAACTTTCTCAAATACGCCGCCGCCCTGAGTGGAATTACAGCCTGCGGGCTCGACAAGGCAAGCGCATCCGATCCAGCGTCCAGTCTCCTTTCCGGAGCCCTGCCCGTCGGCTCGCCCCCTGCACAGCAGCCTGCAAAAGCTACGCCAGGCAAATTCATTGACATCACCAAGGCCAGCGGCGTCGACTTCGTCGGCAAGGCCTCCCATACATCGAAGAAATACCTCCTCGAAACCATGGGCTCCGGCGTCGCGCTCTTTGACTACGACAATGACGGCCGCCTCGACATCTTCTTCGTCAACGGGGCCCCGCTTTCTGACCCCACCCCGCCCGGAACCATCCCTAAGAAAACAGGCCCCGAATACTGGAATCGTCTCTACCACCAGAAATCCGACGGCACCTTTGAAGACGTGACAGAGAAAGCTGGCCTGCAGGGCGTCGGTTATGACATGGGCGTGGCCATCGGCGACTACGACAACGATGGCTTCCAGGACATCTATGTCACCGGTTACGGAGGCAACCGCCTCTACCACAACAACGGCGACGGCACATTTACGGACGTCACAGAGCAATCCGGCACCGGCGGCGGCGGCTGGTGCTCCAGCGCCGTATGGGTCGACCTCGACAATGACGGCTTGCTTGACCTTGTGGTCCTCCGCTACATGAAATGGGACTTCCCTGACATCTGGTGCGGCGAGCACCGCCCCGGATATCGGGCCTACTGCAGCCCCAACCTCTTTCCGCCGATTTCGGCGCTTGTCTATCACAACGAAGGCAACGGCCGTTTCACTGAGGTTAGATCGG